>JAGWQP010000571.1 GCA_028876805.1 Acidobacteriota bacterium
GGGCTCGGTATTCCGACCATGAAGGAGCGGGTGCGGCTGATGAACGGGAGCTTCGGAATTCGTTCGAAGCCTGGAGAGGGCACCCAGATCAGCGTGGAACTGCCGTTGTAAGAGAAGGCCGATGAAGCCTGCGCGCCTCCTGCTCGGGGATGACCATGCTCTGATTCTCACCGGCATCCGCGCGTTGCTGGAACCCTACTACGAGGTGGTCGGGTCGGCTGGCGACGGCCGATCACTGGTGGGGGCTGCATTGAGGCTACGGCCCGACCTGATCATTCTCGACGTCAGCATGCCCATCCTGAACGGGATTGATGCCGCCCGGCAGATCAAGAAAGCGTGGCCCGAGGCAAAGCTGCTCTTCCTGAGTATGCACAGCAACCCGGTATATCTTCGGGAAGCCTTGGAGGCGGGCGGTTCCGGGTATCTGGTAAAATCAGCCGCCACCGAAGAGCTACGCCCGGCGATCGAACGGGTTTTGAAGGGACAGTTGTACGTGGCTCCGGTTTTCGGCGACATCGTGCAAGATCTCGTTACCAGCACGGGCCGGAGCCCCCGCGCCTCGGCCGAGTTGACCGATCGCCAGCGCGAGGTTCTCCAATTGATCGCCGAGGGGCGTTCGAATAAAGAAATCGGCGAGATTCTCGCGGTTTCCGTAAAAACGGTGGAGTTTCACCGCGGCCGCATCATGGCCAAGCTCGGTGTCCACACAGCCGCGGAGCTGGCAGCCTTCGCGGTTCGCCGAGGGATGGTGGGAGAGTAGGATTCAGGGGCGAGTCAGTCGTTCAGCAAAACGCTGAGCAACGAGGAATGCACCTTGATGTCGCCGGCATACTCGATAAAGCCCAATTTCCGAAAGCGGTTCATGAAGAAGCTGACGCGGGAACGAGTCGTTCCAATCATTTCGGCCAAGGTCTCCTGACTGACTCTGGGGATGACGGGCTCGGGGTCGCTTTCCTTGCCGAAGTTGGCCAGCAGCAGAAGAAGCCGCGCCAGTCTCTTCTCGCTCGAGTTGAACAACTGGTCGATCAGGTCCTCTTCGATGCGAATAATGCGCCCGAGAGCGTAGGAGAGAAACTCCTCGGAGAAAGTCCGGTCCTCACGCAGCAGGTGCGTCATATGGGCTTTCGGCAGGCGCACCACCGAGCAGTCGGCGAGGGCGCGAGCCGTGGCGAGGCGAATCGGCTGGCCGGCCAAGCAGGCTTCTCCAAAGTAATCCCCTGCGCCTAAAAGAGAGATAACGGCTTCTTTGCCGGCCTGCGAACTGACCGTCAGCTTGACCTTGCCTCTCCGGATCTGGAAAACGGCATCAGCCGGGTCGCCCTGGGCAAAAATGATCTCGTTCCTTGCGAACTCGACGGGCATATAGATCTCGCCGCGTCGGGAAAGAACCGCCAGGACGTCGGAGACCGAACGCTCCTTCCGCTTCATTTGTGGGGAGGCAGTCATGACTCTATTGAATTCGGACGTTGGGCCGGCCGGGGAGTCCAAGATCGTGCGCCGTCTCTTGACGGAGCGGCCGGTCGACTGCCACGGTTGGCGAGTTGGTGCGAATTGGCTGCCTGGCGCCGTGCGCGAACTCGGCAGAGCCCATCGGGCAGCCACGGGATTCCCAGAGGGCATGGGCCAAGCGGGCGACTTGCTCTTCGAGTCCGGCTTCCTCGCTCGGCTTCAACGCCCTGTTTGTTCTCGAATCAGGCGTTTTCTCCATCTGAATCGTCTCCTTCTCCTCGCCCCCGTTGCCAACGTCAGCAAGCCGAAAGGATCGCGGAGGCCGAGCCTAGCGCTTTCGTCAGCCAGTTGCCGGACCGCGGGCGCCGGGCCACCCTCCCCGACCGCAAGTGCCAAGCCTCGGAGGCGAACCGGACCACACGGTACGCCTCGGACGCGTCGAAGGGCGTCCGCAGCACGTCGTGACCTCCCGCGCCTAAGACCTCCATCCAAAGCTCCTCATCGGCGAACCGTGAGGAAACGATGAACTTCGGCGGCCTCGCGAGCGATTCGGTCTCCTGGAGCAGCTGTCTCCAGCCCCCGTCCGGAAGATCGCGGTCGCAGATCACAATGGGACCCCTGCCGCGCTGCGCAAGCCACGAACACGCTTCTTCCCTGGTGGCGACACCCTCCCAGTCCCACGGCGAGCCCCCGAAGATCATACGAAGCGCACTTAGGTCCTCCGGAAGCTGGCTGACCACCAGATTTGAAACCTTTGAATCTGATCCGACCGTCGAAAACCTCGGCATTTCTAAGTCCCTAGGCACCGGGTTATTACCCGACTCCGGCCTGATATCCCGCTCGACTACACTACCAGCGACTTGGCTGGCGATAAATCCCCGTTGGCGTATGTATAGACTTTAATCTTGTCGGACGGGGGATTACTACTAGGTCCGCACCTAGGAAGTACCGGAGCGGTAATTCACCCGTGGCCTATTGGGTTAAATCTGGGCCTGGGGTGACCGACAGTCCACCTGCCCCCTTGTGACTCGAGGATCTCGAACCCATTGCTGCGGGCCAGGCCCCGACCCCAGCCGGGAGGAGCCGAGCGCCTCGGCTCCAGGATGTTCCGGTCACGGCCTCGCTTGGCAGGACCCACGGCCGTGCTGCCGGAGCGGGAGATTTCGCGACAACCCCACCAACGAGTCCTCGCTTCTAGGAGGACCAAGACGCACGTTATGATAGTATCCTCCGGCGGCCTCGAGGTGCGCTGGAAGGCAGGCGCGCGCCAATGATCAGACTCGAAAACTTCCTCGGGTACGCCGAGTCTCACCGGGCGATGGTCTGTGCAGGCGCGGCGATCCTGCTGGGGTTAATCGCCTTCGCCGATTATCAGTTGCCGGATTCATCGATCGGCTTTCTCTATCTGCTACCGATATTACTCTCGGCTGCGGCACTGAACAGCGTTCAGATTGTTGCGCTGGCGGGGTTCTGCAGTTTCTTGCAAGAGGCTTTCAATCCGGTGCCCTGGTCGCAAGGCGCTGCCGACCGCCTGGTGGTCGCGGCGGCAGGATTCGCCATGACCGGTTTCTTTGTTGGGGAACTGAACCAGCGACGGCGGCTGCTGAACAAACACGTCACCGAAATGGAAACTGAGGTGCGGCTGCGGCAGGACGCGGAGTCCCAGGTCCGCACCCTCATTGAGACCAGCCCGCTTGCGATTCTGACGCTCGACAGCTCCGGCCGTGTGCTGCTGGCCAACGAGAGCGCCCGACAGGTGCTGGATTTCGACGACGATACCCTGCTTGGGGCCGACGTGTCCCCGTACCTGCCGATCCTTCCCCGCATGCTGCAGAGCCAGCATCCCGGCGGCAACATGCGCACCAACGTGGAGTGCAAGGCGAAGAGGAAGAACGGGGAGGTTTTTCTCGCGCACGTGTGGTTGTCGACGTACCGTGTCTCGGACGGCCCGGGACTGGCGGCGGTGATCTGGGATGCCTCCGAAAACCTGCGCGACCGCGAGGGAGCGGGTCTGGACTCGATGCTGGCCACGTCGCGCGTGCTAGTGGGCGCGATATCGCACGAGATCCGCAACCTAGCCTCGGCGGCGGCCTCCTCCTATCGAGGACTGATTTCAGTTGCCGGCGTAGCCCAGAACCGCCAGTATGAGGCCCTCGGCAGCCTCATCCACGCGCTCGAAAGGATTGCGACCTCGGGTCTGCATATGGCGTCCGAGCGTGAGGCGGCAGTGACGGACTTGGGCACCTTGCTCGATGAAACCCGCATCGTCATCGAACCGTTTCTGCGGGAAGCCGCGATCGATGTGACCTGGGACCTGGCGGAGAACCTGCCCCTGGTCCAGGCCGATCATCAGAGCCTGCTGCAGGTGTTCGTCAATCTGGCACGAAATATCAAGAGCGTTTTGGCGCATAGCCGGCGGCGGGAATTGCGCATCACGGCGAGACTCGAACGCGAACTGGTGATGGTCCGGTTCTACGACACAGGCCCCGGCGTTGCTCACCCGGAAGAACTGTTCAAACCGTTCCAGGCCGGAGCGCACGCCGCCGGGCTCGGACTGTATATCTCACGGGCCATTTTGCGGGCGCACGGAGGCGGACTCCGTTACGAGCCGCAGCTCTCGGGAAGCTGCTTTGCCGTGGAGCTCTGGCCCGAGGAAAGTAGAGTGCAGGATGATCGAGAGCAACCGACAACCTCTTCGCGTGTTGCTGGTGGATGACCACACCCTGTTTCGCGAGAGCGTATCGGGAGCGCTGGGTGCCGAGCCGGGTATCACGATCGAGCACTGCGGCAGCATCCGGGAGGCGCTCGAGATCCTGGCCCAACGGCGGTTCGACCTCGTGCTGCTTGATCATGACCTCGGGTCCGAGCGGGCCTCACACTTCGTGCCGGCAGCTCGGGAGGCCGGCTTCGAGGGGCGGGTACTGGTGGTGACGGCCTGGGTGAGCGAGAATGAAGCCCGGCGGTTGCTGCGCCAGGGCGTATCGGGCATTTTTCTGAAACACTTGCCGCTCGAAGATCTGAAGGAAGCGATACGTGCCGTCGTCTCCGGGCGGATTTTCCCCGAGCGTTCTTCGGAGCCACTGGCAGCGCAGGCTGGCGGCGCCGGGGAGTTAGACGCCCCGATCTTCAATGACCGGCAGCGCAAGGTCCTCCGTTTTGTGTTGGAAGGTCTTTCCAATAAGGAGATCGCCTGGCGGCTCCAGATCTCGGAAAGCTATGTCAAGGCAATTCTGCAGAGTCTTTTTCAGAAAACCGGCGTGCGCACCCGCGGCCAACTAGTACGGGTGGTTTTCGAACAGTACGAGAGCCAATTGTAATGGCGCTTTTGCTGCGAATTCGGTGAATCGAACCTCGCATTGTCCAGCGAGTAGCCAAAAGATACCCTGGGAATCCTCCAGACTAGGGTTAAGGTAAAACTACATATCCTAGCCGGACCTCAGACCCGGCAACCGAGGCAATAGGGGTGAGTGTCGCTGTCGCATACTTCAAGGGCAGGACCCCAATTCACTGCGCCTGCCGAAGGCGCGGGGGATCGTGCCACTCGATAGAATGAAAGCGTGCCCACCCTTACCCCTTCCCTTACGGACGTCCTGGAGAGGCTCGAGATCGAGCCGGTGAACTCCGGCGCCTGCTACGGCGACTGGATCCCGAATCCCTCAGGCGGAGAACTCGAGTCCATCAATCCCACCACCGGTGAAGCTTTGGCCAAAGTGCTCCGCGCCGGCCCCGCCGACTACGAATGCGTCGTCTCGCGCGCGCAGGCAGCTTTCTCAGAATGGCGCATGATTCCCGCGCCAAAGCGGGGCGAAATTGTGCGCGAGATCGGCAATGAACTGCGGCTACACAAAGCCGATCTGGCCGCGCTCGTGACGCTCGAAATGGGGAAGATCCTGCCCGAAGGTTTGGGCGAAGTTCAGGAGATGATCGATATCGCGGACTTCGCCGTAGGACTGTCCCGCCAGCTTTATGGCCTGACGATGCACAGCGAACGGCCGGGGCACCGGATGTACGAGCAGTGGCATCCCCTGGGACTTGTCGGGGTCATCAGCGCGTTCAATTTTCCGGTCGCGGTTTGGTCGTGGAACGCGATGATCGCGGCGGTATGCGGCGACTGCGTACTCTGGCGGCCTTCTTCGGAGACACCGCTCGCGGCGATTGCGGTCCAGAAGATCTGCAACCGGGTGATGGATCGGTGCTCGCTCAAGGGAATCTTCAACCTGGTCGTCGGCGCCAGCAACCCTATCGGCGAAGCCCTCATCCAAGACCGGCGGATTCCCCTGGTAAGTTTCACCGGCTCGACCGCGGTGGGCCGTCATGTCTCCGAAGTGGTCGCCTCGAGGCTGGGCAGGTCGATTCTGGAACTCGGCGGCAACAACGGGATCATCGTCATGAACGACGCCGACTTAGACCTGGCGCTGCGTGCCGTGTTGTTCGGCGCTATCGGAACCGCGGGCCAGCGCTGCACGACAACCCGGCGGCTGTTTCTTCAGGCCGGAATCGCTACCAAGATGACCGCGGCGCTGGTGGCGGCGTACCGGCAAGTGAAGATCGGCGACCCGATGGAGCCGGCTACCGTCATGGGGCCGCTGGTCAATCCCCGCGCCGTTCGGGACATGATGGAGGGGCTCGGCCGGATTCGCGACGAGGGTGGCGAAGTGCTGTTCGGCGGGGCGCCGATCAAGGGCTGTTACGTCGAGCCGGCTCTGGTGCGCGCGCGTCGGGAAATGCCCGTACTGAAGGAAGAGATCTTCGCACCGATTTTGTACCTGATCGAGTTCGACGATCTAGAGCAGGCTATCGGTTGGCACAACGACGTGCCGCAGGGGCTCTCTTCGGCGATGTTCACGACCAACCTGATCTCGGCGGAGACGTTCCTCAGCCACCGCGGAAGCGATTGTGGCATAGCCAACATCAACATCGGGACGAGCGGCGCGGAAATCGGCGGGGCCTTCGGCGGCGAAAAAGAAACTGGCGGCGGCCGCGAGTCGGGCAGCGATGCCTGGAAGGCCTACATGCGCCGGCAAACCAACACTCTCAACTGGTCCAACGAGCTGCCGTTGGCGCAGGGAATCGAGTTTTCGCTCGAGTGACTCGACCGGCGAGCGGAGCCGGCGCGTCCCACCTACTCCTTGGTCTCTTCTTCGCCCTCGCGCCCTTCGCGCTGGGCTTTGAGGCGCTCCTCGCGGCGCTTGGCGCGGTCGGCGGCGCGTTTGACCAGTTCAGAACCAACCAACTCGATCATGGCCTGCTCCGCACCGTCACCTTTACGCGGGCCAAGGCGCGTGATGCGCGTATAGCCCCCGTTGCGCTGGCCAAAACGCGTGCCCAGCGTGTCGAACAGTTTCTTGACCGAACCCGGTGTGCGGAGCACCGCGGCCGCCTGACGGCGCGAGTGAAGCGTGTCTTGCTTGGCGAGCGTAATCATCTTTTCCACCAGCGGCCGCACGGCCTTGGCCTTGGGCACCGTGGTGACAATGCGCTCCTGCTCGATCACGCTGGTGGCGAGATTCCGCAGCAGCGCATCGCGAGCGTCCACGGGCCTTTTGAGTTTGAATCCGGCAACCCTATGTCTCATACGTTACTCCGGATACGAGCCCTGCTCGCCCTCCTCCGGGCCGGCCTCGATCGGCGCACCTCCACCCGCTGCCGGCGGGGCGACCAAACGCCCATGCGGGTCGATCCGCATCCCGAGCGACAGGCCCATGTTGGCTAGAATCTCTTTGATTTCGTTGAGCGACTTGCGGCCGAAGTTCTTGGTGCGCAGCATCTCGGCTTCGGTCTTCTGAATCAACTCGCCGATCGTCTGAATGTTGGCGTTCTTGAGACAGTTGTAGGAGCGAACACTCAACTCGAGCTCTTCGACCGAGCGGTTGAGGACTTCGTTCATCTTGTCCATGCCGCGCTCGGAGACTTCTTCAGGGGTTTCCGCCACTTCCTCGAAGTTGATAAAGATCGACATGTGGTCCTTGAGGAGTTTGGCGGCGTAGCCGATCGAATCTTGGGGAGAAACGGCGCCGTTGGTCCAGACCTCGAGGGTGAGCTTGTCGTAGTCGGTCATCTGGCCGAGACGCGCGGCCTCCACGGCGAAGTTGACCTTCCGCACCGGTGAGTGCACGGAGTCGATAGGGATGTAGCCCAGCGCCAGGTCTTCATCGAAATTCTTGTCGGCGCTGACATAGCCACGGCCAGTTTTCAGGCGCATCTCTATGGCAAGCCGTCCGCCTTCGCTGACGGTTGCGATGTGAACGTCGCGATCAAGCACTTCCACGTCCGCGTCGGTTTCGATCTGTGCGCTGCGAATGTCTCCGGGATGCTCGACATTGAGCCGCACCATTTTCACACCCTCGCCGATGATTTTGAACGGAATCTGCTTCAGGTTGAGGATGATATCGGTTGCGTCCTCGACCACACCGGGGATTGGGCTAAACTCGTGTTCCACACCTTCGATGCGCACGGCCGTGATCGCCGCCCCTTCGATGGAGCTCAGCAGTACGCGGCGGAGACTATTGCCGATGGTGGTGCCGAATCCGCGCTGAAAGGGCTGAGCCGTGAACATGCCGTAGCGGTCGGTGAGGGACTCGGTATTGGCGACTAACCGTTTCGGTTTCTGAAAACCTTTAAACATAGAAAACCTTTCCCGGGGTCGGGGCCCCCAAGCCCGAGGCCGGCCAAGTCATTTCCTTTCCCGGCTCCGCTCGTGACCCCTGGCTCCACACTCTATTTCGAATACAACTCGACGATCAGCTGCTCGTTCAACTGGATCTGTACCAGCTCGTCGCGTTTCGGCAAGCCCTGGACTCGTCCCTTCAATCCTTCGCGATCTACGTCAATCCAGTTGGGGGCCGGGGCGTGGGCTGTCGCATCACGCGCCGCCAGGATGGTCGGGTTGTTCCGGCTGCTTTCGCGGACCGAAACCACATCGCCGACCTTCACCAATGCCGAAGGAATGTTGCACTTGCGCCCGTTGAGCTCGGCGTGGCCGTGGCGTACGATCTGGCGCGCCTGCGCGCGGCTGGTCCCGAAGCCCATGCGGTAGATCACGCTGTCCAGACGTCGCTCCAACCCAGACATCAGATTTTCTCCGGTGATCCCTTTAGTCTGAGCCGCCTTCTCGTAGGCGTTGCGGAACTGCGTCTCCAGTACCCCGTAGATGCGGCGCACCTTCTGTTTCTCACGAAGCTGCAAGCCATATCCGACCAGCTTCGCCTTACGATCTTTGCCGTGCTGCCCGGGAACAAAGTTACGCTTCTCAATGGCGCACTTTTCGCTGTGACAGCGCTCACCTTTTAGATAGAGTTTCATGCCCTCGCGCCGGCATTGCCGGCAGACCGGGCCGATGTATCGTGCCAAATCGTCTCTCCTTTACCTTCTTTTCAGGTGCGGTTTACAGCCTGGCTGGCCTTCTTCCCGCTTGCGATCACTTGCTTCAAACTCTCCGCTTCTTGGGCGGACGGCAGCCGTTGTGAGGAATCGGCGTGACGTCCTTGATGGCCCGCACCTCGATGCCCGCCGTCGACAGAGCGCGCACTGCCGACTCGCGGCCCGAGCCCGGTCCGCTCACCCGGACTTCCACCGACCGCAAGCCACTCTCCACCGCCTTATTGGCCGCAGTTAGGGAAGCCTGCTGAGCGGCAAACGGGGTTCCTTTGCGGGACCCGCGAAATCCGAGCGAGCCCGCGCTCGACCAGGCGAGCGTGCCGCCTTCTTGGTCGGTGATGGTCACGATGGTGTTGTTGAAGGTGGCCTGAATATGCACCACCCCCGTGTGAACGATGCGTTTTTCCTTCTTCTTGAAACTCTTCTTCTTCGCCGTTTTCGCCGGTGCCTTCGCCATATTCAGCCTTTACGTCTTCGAGGTTGCCTTCTTCCTGTTGGCAATGGTTCCGCGGCGCGGACCCTTGCGGGTGCGGGCGTTGGTATGTGACCGCTGGCCTCGCACGGGCAGCCCGCGGCGGTGCCGCAGTCCGCGGTAAGAACCCATCTCAATGTGACGCTTGATATTCATCGAGACTTCTTTGCGCAGGTCGCCTTCGACGGCGCCTTCTTCTTCCAGGATCTGACGCACACGGTTGACCTCGTCCTCGGTCAAATCCCGGACTTTCTTGTCGAAATCAATGCCGGCCCGGTGCAGCAGCGACCGCGATCGGGTACGGCCGATGCCGTAGATGTAAGTCAGCCCGATCTCGGCCCTCTTGGCGGGCGGCAGGTCTACACCGGCTAAGCGTGCCATGATAGTTCCTCGTTATCCCTGTCTCTGCTTATGTTTCGGGTTCACGCAGATGACCCGCACCACACCTTCGCGATGGATCACCTTGCACTTATCGCAAATCTTTTTGACCGACGCTCGTACCTTCATAAAAACCTCAAGCCGGCAGGGAGGAGTCGCGAGCCGAGGCGAAACCGGCCGCGATCCGACCACTTCACAGCTTCCGGCAGATTCTTCCGCGGCCCGGATCGTGCTCGCTCAATTTCACTTCGATGCGATCTCCCGCGACCAGCCTCACAAAATTCCGTTTCAACTCGCCCACCAAGTGGGCCAAAACCAGGTGCCGGTTTTCGAGCGCGACCAAGTACACTCCGCTCGGCCGCGGTTCGACCACGGTGGCGGCGACCGAAGGCTCGACCTCGAAACCCTTGGATTCGCCCGCCTGAATGCCGGCCCGCCGGTTCACGGCCTGGTCAAAACCCATGGCCCGTTCTCGGTGACCGCGACGCAGTGTTCAAAATGCGCCGAATTCTCGCCGTCCTTGGTCACCGCCGTCCAGCGGTCTTTCCGCACCACGGCATCGGGGCGTCCGGCATTCACCATCGGCTCAATCGCCAGCACCATGCCTTCCCTCAGCCGCGGATTTTCGTTCTTGCGATCCACATAATTGGGCACTTGCGGCTCCTCATGAAGCTGAGTGCCAATGCCGTGGCCCACATACTCTCGCACCACCGAAAAGCCGTTCGCCGTCACATGCTGCTCGACGGCACCACAAACATCAAAGAGGCGATTGCCCGATCGCACTTGATCGATGGCCCGTTCCAAGGACTCGCGTGTCACCTCGAGCAGCTTGGCGGCTTGCGCACTTACATCTCCGACGGGCACGGTGATCGCAGAATCGCCATAGTAACCATCCAGCTTCACTCCCGTGTCGATGGAAACGATATCGCCCTTTTGGAGGATGCGCTTCGGATTCGGCATCCCATGGACAATCTCGTCATTGACCGAAGTGCACAACGCGAACTTGTAAACCTCACCCGCTGCCGGAACAAAATACCCTTTAAAGGCCGGCCTCGCTCCGGCATCGGAAATCATCTTTTCGGCGGCGACCTCCAGATCCATGGTGCTCACGCCTTCGGCCGCCAACTCCTTCAACTTTTCGAGGATCCGCCAGACCAGCAGACCGCTGCACCGCATTTTCTCCAGCTCAGCCGACGTTTTCCGTACAATCATGCGTCTCCAGAGCCTGGCGAATCTTCTGAAAAACCTCTTCCGGACTGCCCTGGCTGGCATCCACGCTGTAGACCCGGCGGCCGGCAGCGTTTAGGTAATCCAACACGGGCCGCGTCTGCCGCTCATAAGCGTCCAGGCGCTCCCGAATCACCGATTCCCGGTCATCATCCCGGACGACCAGCCTTTGGCCGTCCCGGTCGCACAACTCGTCCACGCGAGGAGGCTGCGAAACGATGTTGTAGAGACTCCCGCACACGGGACACTGGCGCCGGCCGGTCAAGCGGGCGATGATCACATTGTAATCAACTGACAGATGAATCACCAACTCTCGAATGCCCCGTTGATCGAACCAACAGCACAAATGCTCGGCCTGAGCCCGCGTGCGCGGATAGCCATCGAGAATAAAACCACGGGCGGCATCGTCCCGGCTGAGCCGGTCCTCCACCATCTGGTTGACCACTTCGTCGGAAACCAGGGCGCCCGCCTCCATCGTGGCGACCACCACCGATCCGGCCGCAGCGCCTTTGGCCCGCAGCATGTCGCCCGTCGACACGTGTGGGATCCGCAGGCATTGCTCGAGCAGCTTGGCCTGCGTACCCTTTCCCGAACCTGGGGAACCAAACAAAACCAGTCCGTTCACAAAAAACAAGAAGGCGAAACGTTCAGAAGGTACTTCGCCGACCCCGGATCCGCCCCGATCGCGGCGTGAAGCCTTCGTAATGGCGCATGATGAGCTGGGCTTCGATCTGGTTGATCGTATCCATGGCCACGCCCACGACAATCAACAAAGAGGTCCCGCCGAAATAAAACTGGACGTTCAAACCCTCGATCAAAAACCGCGGTGCCACACGGTCCATCCAGTTGCCCAGCAATGGCAAATGGTTCAGTTTGATGCCCGAGATCATGATGTCCGGGATTAGACAGAGGATCGAAAGATAAATTCCGCCCACCACCGTAATCTTGGTCAGGATGTTGTTCATGTAATCGGCGGTGTTGCGGCCGGGCCGGATTCCCGGAATGAAGCCACCGTACTTGCGCATGTTGTCGGCCGCCTCATTGGGATTAAATATGATCGAGACGTAAAAGAAGCAGAAGAAAATGATGCCCGCCACGAACAGGACGTAGTAGAGCGGCTCACCGTGCTGGATGCTGGTTAGCGTGCTCGACAGCCAGGCCATGTTTTTCACCGCGGGGACAGTCGCCAGGGTCTGCGGAAAGGCTAGAATCGAGGAGGCGAAAATTACCGGGATCACTCCGCCCGCATTCACCTTGAGCGGCATGTGCGTGGACTGTCCGCCCATAACGCGGCGGCCCACGACGCGTTTGGCGTACTGCACCGGAATGCGCCGCTCGCCGCGCTCCACAAGCACGATGAAGGCGACCACCACGATCATCATGACCATGAGCGAGATCAGCGTCAGGGGACCCCATTCGTGGGTTTCGAAGGTATTCGTGTAGATGTTCTGAATGGCGCGCGGCAGCCCAACTACGATACCAGTGAAGATGATCAGCGACATGCCATTGCCCACTCCGCGCTCGCTGATCTGCTCTCCCAACCACATGATGAACGCGGTGCCGGTGGTGAGGGAAATGATGGTCAATAGCACAAAGCCGAATCCGGGATTGATCACGATGCCGCCCTGCATCGTCTGCAAACCCTGCGCGATTCCGAACGACTGCAGGATCGAAAGGATAATGGTCAGATAGCGCGTCCACTGGGTGATTTTTCGGCGCCCCAATTCGCCTTCTTTCTGGAGCTTTTCGAGCGTGGGAACCACCACGGTCAACAACTGCAGGATGATCGACGCGGTGATGTAGGGCATGATTCCCAGCGCGAAGATCGTCAGGCGACGGAGATTCCCGCCGGCGAACAGGTCGAAAAAGCCGAAGATCGACCCTTGCGCTGAACTGAAAAAATCCTCCAGGCGCTGGACATTGATGCCCGGCGTCGGAATCTGGCTGCCGAGACGATACACCGCCAGCAGCCCCAGCGTGAACAGGAGCCGCTTGCGAAGGTCCGGGACGCGAAAGATATTCGCGAACGCTTCAAAAAACCTACCCATGATACCCTTCGATTCCGGCGCTATTCACCCGCCGCGCCGATTACCTGAGCCGTGCCTCCGGCCTTCCGGATTTTCTCCAGCGCCGATTTGGAAAACTGGTGGGCTTCCACCGTGATTTTGCGCGTCAACTGGCCCGAGCCCAGAATCTTGAGACCGTCGCCGATCTTCTTGATGACACCGAGCTCCACCAGACGGTCGCTACCAAAGGTGTCACCGTCGAGCTTGTCCAGCCGCCCTAGGTTGACGATTGCGAACTGCTTTTTGAATATATTGGTAAATCCGCGCTTCGGCAGGCGGCGGTGGATCGGCATCTGCCCGCCTTCAAAACCGCGCTTCTGGCTGAACCCGGTGCCGGCGTGCTGCCCTTTGCTGCCGCGGGTCGCGGTTTTGCCGTGTCCTGAGCCCATGCCCCGGCCGATGCGTTTGGGGGCCTTGTTCTGGCCCACCGGCGGTCTCAATCCACTCAGATTCATGTCCGTTCCCCCCGGCCTCCGGCTCCCGGCCTCCGGCGCTTACTTCTCATTGAACCGCCTTCACTCATTTCACCACTTCCACGAGATGCGGAACCTTCTTAACCATGCCGCGAAACACCGGCGAGTCGGGCCGCTCCACGACTTGGTTGAGTTTGCGCAGCCCCAAGCCCTTGACCACCCTCTTGTGCTTATCCGGCGTCGAGATCGGGCTGCGCACCAGTTTGATTTTGATCTTACCCGCCATCAGAGTTTCTCCACAGCCAAGCCGCGCATTTCCGCCACGGCGTTCCTTTCGCGTAGGGACTCGAGCGCCACGATGGTGGCCTTGACGACATTGTGCGGATTACGCCGGCCGATCGACTTGGTCAAAACATTGGGAATCCCGCAGGCCGAAATCACCGCCCGGACCGCGCCTCCCGCGATGACGCCAGTTCCTTCCGGGGCCGGCTTCAGCAGCACCTGGGAACTCGCATAGACACCCAGCACCTGATGGGGAATCGTGGTCTCGGGTACGTGTATCTTACGCAGGCTCTTCTTGGCAGCCTCGATGCCCTTGCGGATGGCCGAAGGCACCTCCTTGGCCTTGCCCACGCCGTAGCCGACCACCTTAGCCGACGGATCCCCGATCACTACCAGTGCCGAAAAACTGAGGTTCTTGCCCCCTTTCACCACCTTGGTGACCCGGTTGATGGAAACCACCTGCTCCTTGAGGTTCAACGTCGACGGGTCGATTCGTTTCACAATAGCCATCGGATCAAAACTCCAGTCCCGCTGAGCGCGCCGCTTCGGCCAGGGCCTTGATGCGGCCGTGATAGGGATAGCCGCCTCGGTCAAACACCACCTTGGTGATGCCTTTCTGTTTGGCGCGCTCGGCCACGAGCTTCCCGATCACCTTGGCCACCGCGACATTGCCGCCGCTTGCTCTCGTGGTTTTAGGGGTCTTGGCGCCCTTCGCCGCCCGAGCCGGTTTGGCCTCTTTGGCCACCGAGGAGGCTGCCACCAGCGTCCTGCCTTGCGTATCGTCGATGACCTGCGCGTAGATGTGGGCCACGCTGCGGAAAACGGCCAGCCGCGGCCGCTCGGCCGTCCCGCCCAATTTCCGGCGGATGCGTTTGTGAACGCGGCTGCGAATTTGCTTCTTTGCAACTTTATGAATCATTTGGCTGTCGCTCCGGTCTTGCCGACCTTTTTGCGCAGCGCTTCACCGGTGTAGCGGATACCCTTGTTCTTGTAAGGGTCCGGCTTACGCA
>JAGWQP010000572.1 GCA_028876805.1 Acidobacteriota bacterium
GACCACGAACTGGCCGCGGGGCGCCAGAACGCGTCGGACTTCCGCCAGAAACTCACGCCACTGGTCGAGGTGTTCGATCACTTCAAAGGCCACCACCAGGTCGAAGCAACCGTCGGGATGTGGCAGCGCCGTGCAGGAAGCCTGCTCGAACCGCAGGTTCGGCATGTGATACCGGTTGCGCGCAAAATCCACGGCTTCGTGAGCGAGGTCGGTGCCCACTACGGAGTCGGCAACGCCCGCCAGTTCCGCCGCACCGTACCCGGCCCCACAGCCGGCGTCGAGAACGCGCTTGCCGCGCGCCAGCCGGACGGCGAAAATATAGCGCGCCAGGTGCTCATTGAGCAGGTCGAGGTCCACCTGATCAGGAATCAAGCGCTCACCGGTAAATTCAGGCACCAGGCTTCTCCACCAGACGCCCGACTTCTGCCGGCTCCTGGCGCATCCGTGCGTTCACTTCTACCCGGCAGGGAAGGTGGAGGTACCCGTAAACCTCGCTGGCAAAGCGTCCCATTTGCAAGGCGATCGCGTGGTCGATCCAGTCGCAGGTGCTCGAATCACCGAGCGTTCCATCAAAAACCATCGGCGAAAAGGAGAGCGAACCTGCATAGAGCTCGGGCAGGTCGCAGGAGAAATCCACGGTCAGGACCGAACCGGCCTTCAGAGGCGGCAAAGAGCAGCCCTCGCGCGCGGTGTTGGTCCCCGAAAAGTCGAGGCCGAGCTGATTCCGCAGCAGAAAACCGACGATTGGCTGCTCGACGTCCTGGTTGGCGCGTACGCTGATCCGAACGAGAATGCGCGATCCCGGCTCAAGCATCTCGAGCGGCTGGCCGTGCCCGTTGAGCACGGCCAGCCCCACGACTTCGGCGCGCCCGTCCCCCGAGCGGTGGTCGATATTGGGAATGCGATCGGCGGCTTCCGCGGCGCCGGCGATCCCCGCCTCCCCAAGCTCGAGATGACGCCGCCGATAGCTGGAATCCTTGTCCGCCATGGCTGCCTGATAGTCTGCCACGACTCTGTTGGGCTCGCCCAAACCGGCTACCCGCCCATGATCCAGCCACAACACGCGGTCGCCGACGGCTTTGACACCGCTAGCTGAGTGCGAGACGAACAGAATCGTGACGCCCCTGGCACGCAACTCATGCACCTTTCGCAGACAACGCTGGCGGAAGCCGTAGTCGCCTACCGCCAGTGCCTCGTCGACTAGCAGAACTTCGGGATCCAGATGAATCGCCACCGCGAAAGCCAGCCGCACCACCATGCCGCTCGAATACGTCTTCACCGGTCGGTTAATGAACTCCCCGATGCCGGCGAACTCCGCAATCTCCGGATAGCGTTCCGCGGTCTGGCGCGCTGTCAGCCCCAGGAGGGCACCATTGAGGTACACGTTGTCGTGCCCCGTGAACTCTGGGTTAAAGCCCGCGCCGAGTTGCAGCAGGGCGGCCACCCGGCCGCGTACCGCGACTGTGCCGGCCGTCGGCGGCAGGATACCAGCCACGATCTCGAGCAGAGTGCTTTTGCCGGAACCATTCTCACCTAGGATGCAGAAGGTTTCCCCGCGCCCGACCTCGAAGCTGACGTCGCAGAGGGCCCAGAAGTCCCGGTGCCGCTTCCAGCGGTTCAGCGTCACCAGTTCCTGCAGACGGTCTTCGGGCGCGTGGTAGATGGCATAACTTTTGGAGACACTCTGGAACTCGACGCTGGTCACGTTTCAGGAGAAAGACTAGTGTACCGGACTTGGGATAAAGAGTGGAAAGTCTGGGAAACGATCCAAAGGCGGCCGCCTGCTCCTGCTGTCATCACGAAGTCGCAACCCGTAACGACGAGCGGTATGATACCGCGGCGCCCATTACCCATGTATCTGGCGCGTCAGGACTTGCGACCCCTCAGCCGAGGTAGCCGGTAGCCGCCTTTATAGTGAACAGCTTCTATGCACTTCCTCCTTGCAACTAGCCCCCTCGGGAGGCCTCTTGCACCCTTTTCGAGAAAAGGGCCCGGAGAACGGAAACCATTCCCATCCTCACTATGCTCCCGTACTGTCAATCCTGTCAAGTTCGGTCTCGGGTCCAAACCAGCCGCCCTAAAATTCGCGGCTTGGTCGCGTTGAAGCGATAAAATAACACAAGTCTCTCGTTCGGCACACGCGCAAATTCTCGAAATTCAGAATCGGCTGGGAATGTCGCCGCGCACGACCGAGGTCGATGGACTCACTGGCTTGGCAAGTCTTAATAGATCGTGTGAGATACCCTCAGACGCCCGGAGGTCCCGCCCGAGAGCGGCGGGGTTTGTCGACAATGTGGAGTCGTCGGCTCGTGTATTTTTCCAGGTAGAGTCAACGAACTCGCGGGTGCGGATGCGGCGGACTCAATCCGACTGTTCATGGTTCCCGGCATGGGGCACTACCGCGGTGGCGATGGTACCGATACCTTCGATGGGATCGGTGCGCTCGACCAGTGGGTCGCTACCGGTAAGGCGCCGGACCAGATCGTTGCCTCTCGCGTTCGCAAGGGTGCCATCGACCGCGCGCGTCCGCTGTGCCCCTACCCGCAGGTGGCGCGTTACAAGGGCGCCGGCAGCACCGATGACGCGTCCCATTTCGCCTGTGGCGCACCGCAGTGACGGGGTGCGGCGGGGTGTAACGCCTGTGTTGCGCTCGGAAATCATCGTCCCCTCCTGCCATGCTCTCCGACAGCATGCGAAACGTGGCCGGGCGCGGCCACTCCGGTTCCCCGCTACCAGCGTTTCCTCCCGCCCCCTGGGCGCTCGGCCTTGGGACGGGCTTCATTCACATTCAGGGTTCGGCCTTCCAAATCCTTGCCGTTCAGACCGTTGATGGCGTTGGCCGCCTCCGAGTCATTGGTCATTTCGACGAAGGCGAACCCTCTGGGCTGTCCCGAGTCGCGATCCGTGATGATGTTCACGCTCTCAACGGCTCCAAAGGCCTCAAACATGGACCGGAGCATGGCTTCCGTCGCTGAATAGCTAAGGTTGCCCACAAAAATCTTCTTCATCGGGTTGTGGCCTTTCTTATTTCATACATCTTACTACCCTTTGAGAGGTTTCCCGGGCTGGCGCACCGACGGCCGCTCCAGACGAAATACCGAGGTTAAAGGAGCTGCTTCTCTGAATGCAGCCGACCACCGATTGACGGGCAGTCGACGGCGAGGCTAACCGATCGCGACGGAATGCTCCCCCGCGTGATATACCTTTAGGCACTATGCGCCTTCTGCACCTCCGTCTCCTGTCTATCGCCGCCGGAGTTGCCGGAGCGGCACACTCCGCTCGATCGGACGTCTGCGCCGACGCCCGCAACCTGAGGTTGATCCACGGCAAGATCGTCACCATGGATGCGCGAAACACCGTCGTGTCGGAAGTGACTATCCAGGACGGGCGGTTCGCGGCCGTGGGCAAGACGGCCAAGATGAAGCTCGATCCCTGTACGAAAGTCATCGACCTGGGCGGTCGCACCGCGGTGCCGGGTCTGATCGACAATCACAACCACATCGTCCTGCTCGGTATGCGCCCAGGCCATGACGTGCGGCTGGAAACCGCCGCCTCCATCGCCGATGTGCAGGCCTTGCTGAGCGCCAAGGCGGCGACAATCCCTCCCGGAGCTTGGATCACGACCCTGGGCGACTGGAATGCCAGGCAATTCGTGGAGAAGCGATTGCCCACTCTGAAGGAGTTGGATGCCGCACTCGCTAGCCATCCGTATCTCATGAATGGCGGTGGCGCCACGGTCACCAACAGCCTTGGGAAAACCTTCTTTGAGAGAAAGGGTGTGGCTGTCGATTCGGAAGGCAGGATCGTCGGTCCCGCATTCCTCACCACGTTGAAC
>JAGWQP010000573.1 GCA_028876805.1 Acidobacteriota bacterium
GCCTATGTGGCCATGCTCGATTGGTCGCTTGGACGCCGCGGACTCGTTCTCGGCGGGTTCATGGCATTCTCAGTGGCTTCGCTCGGTCTGGTCTCGCTGGTAGGCGAGGATTTCTTTCCCGAAGTGGATTCCGGACAGATCCGGCTGCACGCCCGCGGGCCGGCCGGAACCCGGATTGAAGAAACCGAAGTCCGCTTCGCCGCCATCGAGCGGGAAATTCGAGGGGTGATTCCCGCCTCCGAGATGGGCTCGATTATCGACAACATCGGGATTCCGAACAGCTGGCAGACCCTGGCGCAAGGGGACGTCTCCACGATCTCGAGCGCCGACGGCGACATGCTGATCACGCTGACGAGGGACCGGCACGGATCCTCGCTCGACTACCAAGTCCTGCTGCGCAAACATCTCCGCGAGAAGTTCCCGGACATGACCTTCTTTTTCCAGCCGAGCAACATCACCAGTCAGATTCTGAACTTCGGGCTTCCCGCGCCTATTGACGTCGAAGTGGTGGGACGCGACGCGCAGGCCGATTACACGATCGCCGAGAAACTCGCCGCGAAAATCGCCGCGATTCCCGGGGCCGCCGATGTTCATGTCCATCAAGTGATCGACCAGCCGGAAATTCGTTTGAACGTAGACCGCGCCAAAGCCTCCCAGCTCGGCCTGACGGAGCGCGACGTCACCAGCAGCATGCTGATCTCGTTGAGCGGAAACGGCACCGTGGCGCCGAGCTATTGGGTGAACTGGGACAACGGCGTCAACTACAACGTGGGTGTGCAGACGCCCCAATACCGCATCGATTCGCTCGATGCGCTGCTGCGCACTCCGGTCTCGGTGGCGACCAGTGTGGTCAATACCACCACACCGGGGTCGCTGGCCGGCGCCTCGGCGGCTGGAAATGCGTCAGTCGGCCTTTCGCCGAACGGCGCTTCGCTGGCCTACGGCAACCCCGGAGCCATGGCCGCGAGCACTCAGCTTCTCTCAAACCTCGTGACCGTGAAGCGCGACTTCGCACCGGTGATCGTCGACCACTACAATGTCTGGCCGGTCTTTGATGTGTATGCCAATGTGGATCGCCGAGACTTGGGCGGCGTGGGAGTGGCGGTGGGGAAGATCCTGCGCGAAGAGGAGCCGCGGCTGCCACGCGGCACGACGTTCGCGCTCCGCGGGCAAATCGAGACCATGCAATCGTCGTTCTTCCGCCTGGGATTGGGGATGGCCTTCGCCGTGGTACTCGTCTACCTGCTGATGACCGTGAACTTCCAGTCGTGGCTCGATCCCTTCATCATCCTGACGGCACTGCCGGGCGCCATGGCAGGCATCCTGTGGATGCTGTTCGTCACCGGCACCACGCTGAGCGTTCCCTCCCTGATGGGCGCGATCATGTGCATCGGCGTCGCGACCGCGAACAGCATTTTGATGGTCACCTTCGCCAACGACGAGAGGGCCACTTTCCCTTCCGCGCGCGACGCGATGCTCGCGGCCGGCCACGCGCGCCTCCGCCCGGTCGTGATGACCGCGACCGCCATGATTCTCGGTATGCTGCCCATGTCGCTCGGCCTGGGCGAAGGCGGCGAGCAGAACGCCCCGCTCGGGCGCGCCGTGATCGGCGGCCTGATGTTCGCCACCGTGACGACCTTGTTTGTGGTCCCGATTATCTACAGCTATCTGAGAACCAGACCTCCCGTCGACCACGAGCGCGAACTCGTCTAAAAAGAAAGAGACAGCCCGGTCGAAGGCGGCTGGAAGCGCGGCACCATCGGTTTGTGAACCAGTGAGTGATCGGTCGAGACCGGAGGCGAACCGAAGCCCAGGTCATTGGCTGTTGGTCGAGCGGCAATTCGCGGCCGCGCATCCGCCCGAAGGCCGTCACACCGACACGCGAGTCTAGGATTGAGGAGATCCGGACCGACGCGTTGACGCAATCGATGGTGTATTGTAGCCTGTCGCTAGTGAGCGGTCACAATCAGCTGACCTTGTGGCAGCGTTGGGTTCGGCAGCCGCAGAAGATCTGGTTCCGGAGAGCGCTTTTTCAGGTGCACTTATGGAGCGCGATCGCGGTTGGGCTCTACATCTTCCTGATCAGCGTAACCGGTAGCGTGCTTGTCTACCGGAACGAGCTTTACCGGGCTGCGACACCGGAACCAATCATCTCGAAGGGTTCAGGACCACGACTGACCGATGACCAGCTCACCAGGGCCGTCGCGCGTCTGTACCCGGGCTACCGGGTTGTCGGTCTCGGCCGGGCGCGAAATCTCGATCAGGCCGTAGATGTCAGGCTGCGGCGGGGCGATGAAATCAAGCACCGGCTGTTCGATCCGCGAAGTGCGGGCGATCTGGGCGACTCGGTCTCAACCGGCATCCGGGTCGTGTCAACCCTCCTCGATCTGCACGATAATCTGCTCGCCGGTACGACCGGCAGGAAAGCCAACGGCGTTGGGGCGCTGGCGCTCATTGCCCTTGCGATGACGGGTCTGGCGATCTGGTGGCCGGGCATCAAGACCTGGCGTCGCAGCCTGACAGTCCATCGCGGCGTGGGATTCAAGCGCCTCACCTGGCACTTGCACAGCATGATCGGATTCTGGAGCCTTGGATTCACCTTGGTGTTTGCGTTGAGCGGCGTCTATCTCGTCATCCCTGACCAGCTTCAGGACGTCGCCGACTGGCTCGAGCCCCCCACGGCCCAAAATGCCGGCCTACGCATCGGTGACCGGGTTATTTATTGGCTTGCCTACCTGCATTTCGGCCGCATTAACGGCATCGGGATTCCGTGTAGCGGCCCCGGGCTCTGCGACCAGACGACCAAGGCGATTTGGGCGATCTTCGGACTGGCCCCCGCAGCGATGTTTGTGACCGGCACGATCCTGTGGTGGAACCGCGTGCTGCGCCCCCGCCTCGCAGCCCTTCGCCGGCCGGGTCGTTCTCACGAGGTGACTGCCACCCCATGACGGAATTGGGCGGCTTTGGTTGCGACCACCCGAATCAGCGCCGACCGGAACCGCCACGTCGCACACAAGAACATGCCATTCAAAGCGCCTCCGACACCCGCGACAGCCTCAGGGCGCCTCACGCGGGTCACAGCCCTCGAGTTCTAACGAGGCATTTGGGAATTTCAACTGTCGCCAGAGTCCACAAACCGCGGATTGGGGCCCACGGATTCAGAGTCGGAAAACTCGAGCGGCGCCGGGGGGCCGACACGGCGTATACTCATTCAAGGAGAGTTTCCATGCGACCTTGCTTAGAGTTTGCAGTAGCGATCGCGGTGCTCGCGTGCAGCGGATTGGCGCAGAGCCCCTCTGCCGGACCGTACAAGGTGGTGAAGACGGCCAAAGTCGGTGGCGCGGGTGGTTATGATTATGTCTTCGCAGACGTGGATGGGCGCCGGTTGTATATCGCGCGCACTGGCCCCATGTCTCGAATGACGATCTTCAATCTGGATACGCTCGAGCCGGCTGGTGAAATCTCGACCACCAACTCGCATGGAGCTGTAGTCGACTCCAAGTCCCATCACGGTTTCATCAGCAGCAAGCCCATCCTGATGTTCGACTCCCAGACCATGATGCCGATCAAGAAGATCGAGGTCGAGGGCAACCCGGATGGCATGTTGTTCGACCCCTCCGACCAGCGGGCTTACATCCTCAGTCACGCCGCGCCCCACGTAACGGTGATCGACGCTAAGGATGGTTCCATCCTCGGCACCATCGACCTGGGCGGAATGCCGGAACAGGCCGCCGCGGACGGCAAAGGCCATTTGTATATCGACGTCGAAGACAAAGACAACATCGCCGTGGTGGATACCAAGACGCTCACCGTAACGGCGCATTACGATCTCACCGGCAAAGGTGGCACGTGCGCCGGGCTCTCGCTCGACGCGAAGAATCGGATTCTGTTTGCCGCCTGCCGCAACCCCGCAAACATGGTGATTCTCAACGCCGACGACGGCAAAATCATCACTACTCTGCCGATCGGCACCGGCACCGATGGCGCATTATTCAATCCGCGCACGATGGAAGCTTTCAGCTCGCATGGCGACGGAACGCTGACGGTCATTAAAGAGAACAGTCCGTCCAGCTTTGTCGTGGAACAGACCGTGCAGACGATGCCGGGCGCCCGGACCAGCACACTGGACACGAAAACCAATCGAATCATCCTCATCGGCGCTCAGTTTGGCCCGCCGACTCCGCCCGCCGAACCCGGTGGACGTGCCGGCCGAGGCCAGATTGTGGCCGATTCGTTTTCGATTCTGGCGGTCGGGAAGTAAGCCGGAGGAAAAACGGCAGGGTGGCATCTTGCCGGCTCGGTTCTAGACAACCAAAAGGCGCCCGGTTTGGATGGCAGTCGACTACGGGAGCTCGACCCCGCGGTCCCCGACGCACGCCCGCGCAAACAAATACATTCCCGCCGACCAGGCTTGATCTTGGGCCCCCAGGGGTTCCCCGGTCTCGCCATGATGCCACTCGTTGAACCCTCCCCGCAGGTTTAAATCGGCGAGAGTTCCTAACGCGCGGAGGGCGGCTTGGTGGCGTCCGGCCTTGACCAAGGCGGCTACGTAAAATCCGCCAATGAAGGGCCACACGCCGCCATTGTGGTGATGGTAAGGAGGATTGGTGACGCCGTAATAGTCGCGCCAGTCCGCATCACCCGGCCGGATAACCGGTGTCAGAGCGCGGAGCGGGGGTTTATCGAGGGAGTGGCGCGCGATCAGGTCCAGGATCGAGCCCGTCTGGTCTTGGCCGGCCACTCCGGCCAGAATCGCCAGGAGATTTCCCAGCGAATCGAACCACTCGCCGGCCGCTCGAAACCCGAGGTACGGCAGATAGTACTGCTCCTCAATCAAACATCGTTTGGACGGAATCCACCGCCGGCGCCCGAGTGAATCTTTCTCAAGATTCGCTTGCGTGCTGAAGGTATGCGAAATGTGCCGCACGAGGTCGCCGTCGCCGCGATACCAAAATAAAGCATTGATCCTTTCCGTGACTTGTTCGGCGCGCTCGAGCGAGCGCGCGCTTTCGTCGCGATCTGACTCGGCAAACAGCCTCCCTGCAGCGCGCAAGGCGAGCACGTAAAGACAATTGAGATAAAGACCCTTACCGCGCGTACAGAACAGGTCCTGCCAGTCGGAAGCCTCCTGCATACTCAAAAGCCCGCTCTGGTCGACGTCCTGATACTCGCACCACCTGAGGACGCCGCGGACCCCTTCGGCGTCCGGCGAGAGCAGCACGCTTCCGACGATCCACCACAGACCGCCGTCCGCATAGGCGCGAAAATTGGAACGCCCCGTCGTGTCATCGATGAAGTTTGGAATCGCGCCCGTGGGCGAACGGCCCTGCTTCAGCCGCGAAATACTCACCCGCAGAGCGCTCTGTATGGTTTCGTCAGGCACAAAACGCGCGCCGAGCGCCGTGATCATACTGTCGCGGGCCCAGAGTTGGTGGTGCCCGACCGCTTGCCCGGACGCGATTAAGCCCGCCGGCCGGCAACACCGCCGGAGAGTCTCAATGGCGCCACGGTAGGCCGCTTCGGTCTGGTCCATGAGTTAGAGGTGACTGACCGGCTCCCGAGACCCTTGGGCGGCGGTGCGACTGGCTTCCCGCTCGAGTGAGCGGCTGACGAGTTCCTTGGACCCAAGACCGACCGCAAGGGCTAGGGCCAGCACGATTCCGCCAAAAAGAATGGCGAAAGCCATCCGGATGATGCCGCCACCAATGGCCAGGTGTTCCAACGCCATGGCAACCGCCAGCACCATGACCAGCCATTTCACTCCAGCGCTAAGCAGTGGCGCGTATTGGAGATTCATGTTGACCGCTCCGATCAGCACACTGCGCGCGAGGAATCGGGCGATGATCGTTCCAGCCACCAGCACCACCACCGCCGCCAGCACGTTGGGCAGATATTCGAACAGCCGCATCACCAACTGAGAAGTCAGGGCGACATCGAAGGCAGAAACCCCAACCAGGAATCCGATGAGCATGATGATCAACGCAATTGCCCGAGTGACCAGCAGCGTGGGGCTCTTGGAGGGTGACCACTCGGCGAGCGTTGGAAACCCCCAGCGCGGAAGCCGCCGGTCGAACTCGACACTCATCAGCGACCGCCGCAAGACGGCTGCCAGCACGCCGGCCACCACGGCCGAGACCAGCAGCGCCAAAATCAGCGCCAGGATTCCGGGTAATAGACTCGCCAATTGACTTAGCACCCGGACCATCGATTGATTCAGGGCCTGTCCGATTTGCTCCCACATATTTCTCCTCCTTCCAGGCGGTTACGGATTGAAGCGGTCCGGCCATCGCCATCGCGACAGCAGGTACGGCTTGCGGTCCTCGTAAGCTGCCGACAGCTGCTCCAGGCGGATCTCCACGTCTTGGGGCCCTGCGGTTTCCAGTTCGATCGCGTAGGAGGCGATCCATCCTAGATAGATCGGCGTCATCGAGCGAAGCAGATGATCGCGGCTGATGGTTCGAAGACGGTGTCCGAGCACAAAATCGTACACGATCGACGCCCACAAGTCGTCCGTCATCCGAAACTGTTCCGCGGGCAGGCGGGACAACTTTCTCAGCTCGATGATGGTCCCGGGGGGCAGCACCAAGCCCCAGACGTCTTGTAGAGTTTGCGTTCCCAGCTGAAACGATTCGAGCATCCGACTCACATCCACGCCGCCGCCTTCAGCAGAGGCCGGCTCGAGCGCCCCAAACCCAGGCACGGGTCTCGATCCGCGGATTCGCTGCCAGGAAGGGGCATTCGATTCGACATCGAGAAAAACCGGCCCTAACACCTGTGCCAGAAGCGAACTGACGTCCGCCCAGTTGGTAGGTGGCTGGACGCGGGTACCCAGGCTCGACTCGCAGATTTGGAGGCCGCCGCCGACGGTTGTGGATACCATAGATGCGACCGGATGGATGGGAAAGCCCTGCCGTTTGAGAGCGTTCTCTCCGAGAATCCGATCCAGCAGCTTCCCAGACAGTCCGAAATCGGGCCCCATCGGGTTCTGCACCCGCTCGCCATAAAGGGCGCGGCTGAGCGGGGAAAGAATGCTCCGGTTGAGCAGCCCTTCCATCTTCAGGCGCGTGTAGCGCGGCGCCACCAGATCAAACCCCATCTCGAGCACCGGCTGGACGAGCCGCCAGATCCATTGAGGAGTCAGGGTGCGCGGCTCCGAACGAATCACGCAACACGCGCGCGCTCCCAGTCTGCCGCCAACGGCGAAAACCACCTGATAGGCGTCCATGAGCCTTTCAAACGGCGTTCCGGCTGCCTTCGGCTCCGGGAGGCTGTAATAGAGAACCGAAGACGACTGGCTGTCGCCGGCCGCCGGTTGCCCGGTTGGCGCCGGATTGCCGGTGCTGTTGTTCGACACCACCACCGCTCGAACCGCCGTCGACAGCCGGCCGATCGCTTCATGCACCATTCCGCAGGCGGCGCCGGCATCACCTTTGTGCTCGGCGTCCAGGAGCCCGACCACCAGGTCGGCCCCGCCCATTCCTTCGATTTGCCCTAGCTCCGGCTGCGGGACGGTGTCCAGCGCCACTCATAACCTCCAGCTTCCAGCGGAAGCGACAACAGACCCATCAACGGGATGCGCACCCACTCCGGACGATGATTCAACTCGTAGGAGAGCTCGTAGAGCGCCTTGTCCAACAGAAAGATAGCGAGCAGCTTCCGAAAGTTTGTGGCATCCGGAGGGAGAAATCGAGCGTGCTGAGCGGTTTCGCGATAGGCGCGCAGAAACTCAGCCCCCGTCGATCGCTCCCAAAGTTGGGCCCACGGCTCCAGACTCTCCAGGTCCTCCGGACGGCGCGCCGTGTAGTTCATCAAACCGGCATAAGCCGCGTAGCTCAGCGACCGCAGCATGCCCGCGACGTCTTTGAGGGGTGATTGTTTGGCGCGCCGCTCGGCCAGCGGGCGCATCGGCTCGCCTTCGAAGTCAAGGATCACGTAGTCGGTCTTGACCTGCAGGACTTGACCCAGATGGTAATCTCCATGCACCCGAATCCGCTGGGCGCCCGCGCCATCCAGGGTCAAGAAGCGAAAGCTGTCCAGAATCCGCCTGCGCCGTCCAAGCACCATTCCGGCCAGATCGACCTCCGGGTCCGGAAGGTCGGCGACGGTATCCTTCAGAAGATCAAAGACCCGCGCGGCCTCCGCTCGCAGGCCCCCCAGCGTCCTTTCAAGATCATCGGAGGTGATCAGCTCCGGTCGGAAGGCGGGATCGATGGAGGGCGAAGCCAGCGCGAGATGCAGCTGCGCTGTGCGTCTGCCGAGCCTGGCGGCCGAATCGAGCGCGATGCCAACCGCGTCTCGCGCCGGCTGTGACGGTGGCTCGTCGGAAAGCCCGAACAAGTCGGCAGCCCCGAGGTCGGCGTCTTGGGGGAAGCAGGCCGTGGCGCAATTCTCGTAGTAGCGGGAGAGCTCTTCGAGCGAGAGTCTCCAGCCGTCGCCTTGGTTGGCGACCACGCCCTGGAGCATCGCGAGCGTCGCCGGTTCACCATCCGCCGGGGCGTACTCGATGGCGCCCGCGAACGGCGGAACGCCGTCGAAGCCAACTTCCTCGGTTAGATACCTTCCCAGCTCGGCGTCCGGATTGGCTCCCCCTTGCTGGCGGCGTATGAGCTTCAAGGTCAGGCAGTCGTTGAAAAAGATGGAGCTGTTAGTTTGTTCGTCCGAGGGGCGCCGCACCGTCCAGGGAGGCCCGGCGGAGCCGCGAAGCGCGGAAAAACGCGTTCCAGGAATGCCTCGGATCAAGCCGTTTCGACTACGCGTGTGTTTCGCGTTCTCGATCAAGGCGAGCAACGCTTCACAGGCGGAGTCATCGGCCAAGCCGTCGTAGAGCAAGCCCGGCCCGTTCCGCGAGGAGGCGGGCGAAAGAATGGAACTCGACGTCAATTCGTCGGCGGCCTTGTCGAAACGCAGGGCAAGCGGGAGA
>JAGWQP010000574.1 GCA_028876805.1 Acidobacteriota bacterium
CGGCATCCTCCAGCCGGGACAGCCATACACTCAGAGCGCCGCTGGCCCCACCTTCGGCGCCCTCACGCAAACGGTCTCAAACCAAGTCGGCGCGGGCACCAATCGCCAGTTCCAGCTGGCGCTGCGGTTTAACTTCTGATATGGAGCGACCTGTCAGGACTCACGTAATTTGATGGGTTGGTTGTCAGGCCGGCTTCCTCCGCCAGGAGCAAGCCGGCTCTTTTTATTGGGTTAGGCCGCGCGGGCTCGGGAATTGTTCCCGCCAGAGCCGCCCCGTCGCAACCGCCATCCGGCCGCAACGGCGCGCAGCCGTCCAGGACGCGGCGCATTTTGGCGCGGCGAAGCGAACCCTGGACGGTGAGCACCGTTGTGGCACCCGCCATAACCTCGACGGGCGGCGTAGCGTCCCGCGCCGGTTGGTCAAAATGAGCGTGGCTGTTGATCCACTCTCGATGTTTTTGGGTCCAGGTGCCGCGCTTTGAGTTGATCCTTTTTCGCCGCTTCGCGGGGCTCGTACCAGATCGCGCAGCGCTTCGTGCGATGCATCCGGCACCCACACCCCCGTCAGTTCGCCAGCGCGGAGCAGCGCGCCAGTTGTGGCATCGCGATGGTCGATTTTGACCCGGTCTCCGGCTTTCGTTGGAACCAGGCTGGGAGCGATCACCTCACAGGCAACTCCCAACTGTGTGAGCTGCCCATAGAGCACGCACCCCTTTTGGTCCCGCCTCATAGCAGGCTCGCAGACGCCCCACTGGCCCAAGCTTGTGTACCAGCTTGCGCACCGATTCCAACCGGTTCGCAATCACCCCGATCGAGCGCACCTCCCCGCCCTGCTTCGGCTACGGCTATGGCAATCGTCTCGGCATGAACATCGAGACCACAAACAGTACTTTAGACATGAGCGACTACTTCTTTTCGTATGCGGCTCTGCGCCGCTGGATTCACCTCTTCGCAGCGTAACCCGCGCGACTGCGAATCGGCGGCTGGTCGCTCTATATTGACCGATATGAGGGGACCTAGACTAGCCCAGCGGTCAGTTATCTGGTTGTAGGCCGCCGAGCCATCGAAGCCCGAATAGATTCCGCCCGGGGCGGCAGGTGCCCGGCCGGTAAGTCAATCCGAGTTGGCTCGTTGCCTGAGCCCGAATACTCGCTGTGAATCTGCGGTTGTAGCCGGGAAGCACCCAAACGCTTTTCGCCTGACTTGACGAAGCCCGGCTTCGATCGTTGATTCAGCCTTGGTGCGAGGTCTTCAAGGGGCGCGTCTTCTTCAAGGGGCGCATTAGGGTCGCGAGCACCAATCCGGCCGCGAGCAACACCGCCAGTACGTGGACGGGCGTGTCATAGATGTGAATCCTGCTCGCGCCTGGGGCCAAGGCGGCCCGAGCCCGGTTGGAAAGCTCGGTGATGATGACCGGACCCGCCACGGCGGCGGCGCTCCAGGCCGTGAGCAGGGCTCCATGAATCGCACCGACGTTGTCCGCGCCGAAGATATCGGCCAAAAACGCGGGAATCGTGGAAAAACCGCCGCCATACATCGTGAAGATTAGGAATAACGCGGATTCGAACAACAGCCACTCTTGGCGCGCCGCCACGGCGGGAATCGCGAGGAACAGAATTACCTGTACGGCGAAGAAGACGATGTAGGTATTGCGGCGACCGATATAGTCGGACGAGGACGCCCAGAACAAACGGCCGGCGGCGTTAAAGAGGCTGATCAGTGAAACCACGGCCGCGGCCTCAAGGGGGGTCTTCTGGAACAAGTCCTGCGTCATCGGAGACGCCTGTGCGAGGATCCCGATACCCGCGGTCACATTGATGAACAAAATCGCCCACAACAAGTAGAACTGGACGGTCGCCAGTGCATCGTTCCGGGTGAGACTGTGGCCCACCAGGATCATGCGATGCGCCTTTATCGAAGGTGTCCAGCCTTCAGGAGTCCAACCGTCCGGCGGGCGTCGCAGAATTCGTGCGCCGATCATCATGATCGCGAAGTAGACCACTCCCAGCGCGACTACAGTGCGCGCCACTCCGAACAGATTCATGAAGTAGACGTTCAGGTAGCCGGCCAGGAAAGCGCCGCCGCCGAATCCCATGATGGCCATGCCGGTCGCCATGCCACGCCGGTCAGGAAACCATTTGACCAGGATGCTGACCGGCGCAATATACCCAAAGCCGCAGCCCATCCCGCCGATGACTCCCATGCCCAGGAAGACGAGCAACGACTGCTTCAAGGCGAGACCGAGACCGCTCACCACGAGGCCAAGGCCGAACAATACAGCGGCGGCGGTAGCGGCGACACGCGGCCCGCGCCGCTCCACCCAAGGCCCGCCAAACGCGGCGCTCAGTCCGAGCAGCACCAGCGCCGTCGTGAAGGTGGTGTACGGAGGACTGAACCACCACGGGTTCGGTGGAAGCAGTGCCTGAATCGGCCGATTAAACGTGCTCCACGCGTAAACCGAGCCGATCGAAATGTGCACGGCGACGGCACCGACCGGGATCAGCCAACGACTGAAGCCCGCTGCCACTTCTGTCTCTGTGATTCTGCTTGGTCGAGTGGCCATATCAGGGAGTCCTCTCTGAGCGGAGGCGATTCTATCGCAGTTTTGGCCAGACCCGCCACTTTGTGGGCGTGCCGGTATGGCTCGCAGGTGAGTCCATTGCGAGAATCCGATGTCAACGCGCGAGGGCGGTACCCTAGAGTGAGGATGTCGGCCTCGCGGCCCTTTGTTTTCGAACACCCCCCTCACGCCCAGCTGGCCGTGGCGGTCCTGCGTCGTCTGCCGCCGTTTGCGGGACAGCCGATCCGAATCCAGTATCTGCCCGGGCTTCGTGATCCGCGAGGCGAAGTACACGCCGGCGCATTCCTGCGGGAGAGGCGAGTCGTTTTCAACTGCACACCGGTCGAATTTGCAAGGGTGTTTGTCCACGAGGTCTTCCATTTCGTCTGGTGGCGGATCGGCAACGCCCGTCGCGAATCCTATGAAGAAATTCTTCGTGCCGAATTGCGGGCTCGAGCCCGTGGCGAGTTGGGATGGTCAGCGGAGTGGAGAAAGCGGGCTCTCGGCGAAGGTGATATCCGACAGCGCAGCCGCCGCTGGCGGGAGTATTGCTGCGAGAGTTTCTGCGATTCCGCCGCCTGGTTATATTCCGGGCTCCGACACCACTCTGAATTTACGCTGGCGGGCCGCTTTCGCGCCTCTCGACACCGCTGGTTCGCGGTCCGAATCCGCGGGTGTTTGTCGATATAATTGAAGGCAGGGATGAATGGGTCCCCGTGGTCCTGGAGATTGGCAGCACGTGGGCCGGCGTTAAGCTAGACCAGAGGAGGATCGAAGGATGAAATCAAAAGCAGCGGTGACCGCCTTTCGCCTGTCCGTGGTCCTCGGAACCGCCTGGCTGGTCGGTTGCTTTATCTCGGGTTGCTCCTCTCAGCAGAGAGCATCGCTTAGCGGAGAAATTCTCAAGCCGGGCCCAGAACGCAAAGCGGCGCCGGATTTCAAGCTGAAGGACGCGGATGGCAAAGAGGTGCACCTGGCGGACTACCGCGGTAAGGTCGTGCTGTTGGACTTCTGGGCCACCTGGTGCGGACCCTGCCGCATTGAGATTCCCTGGTTCACGGAACTCGAGCGCAAGAACAAGGACAAAGGATTCGCCGTGCTCGGCGTCTCCATGGACGATGAGGGCTGGAAGGTCGTCAAACCGTTCCTCACCGAGCTGAAAATCAATTACCGGGTGCTGCTGGGCAACGATGAAGCGGCTCATGATTACGGAGGGCTGGACGCGCTTCCCACCACTTTCCTGATCGATCGGGATGGGAAGATCGCCGCGGTACACGTTGGGCTGACGAGCCGGAAGGATTTCGAAGATGGCGTGGAACAACTCCTCAAAGCTCCCTCGAAGGGGGATTCTGGCCGTGTTTCTTTGCCTGCCCTCATTACTGGCGCAAGGTAGCGGTTACCTCACGGTCGGGCAACCGGAAAAGGCTGCTGGCAAGCGC
>JAGWQP010000575.1 GCA_028876805.1 Acidobacteriota bacterium
AATCCCGAGCGAATCAACAGCCCCCGCGGCGTGGTTTCGTACCACTGAGGGAAGATGGCGACCACCAGAATCCCTAACACGATGCCACCGGCCCAATAAGCCCGGCTCAGCACGGGAAGCAGGAGGCCGGTCAAAATGGCACACCTGATCCACCAGTCGACTTTCGCAGGGTGACGCATCGCGGCTTACCCAGCCTTTCGTTTGGACTTGATCGCTTCCAGCAGTCTTTCGATTTCGTCCTGTTTTTCCAACGCCGCGAACCGATCCTCCACGTTGTCGGCCGCGAGTTCGGTTTTGGCCTGGGCCGCCGCTTCGCCGTGCTCGACTTTGCTCTTCATACGGTCGAAAACCGCGGCCTTGGACTGATCGCCGATGGTCATGCCGGCATCGGCGGCCTTACCGAGTGCCCGCGAGCGCCGGTGCTGCGCGATCAGCATGTCGCTTTTGGCCTGAGCTTCCGCCAGTTTCTGCTGCAGCTTGAGAAGCGCGGTCTTCAGGTTCTCCACCTGCGTTTTCTGGTCTTCCACCTGCTGATGGAAGCTCTCGGCCATGTTCTTGTAACTCATCGAGCGTTCGATGGCCGAGCGCGCCAGGGCATCGTCCTTTTTGTCGACGGCCAGCTCGGCCCGCCGCAACCACTGCTTCTCGTTGTCGTCGTTCTCCTTGAACTTGCCTTCCAGCACGTGCTGATCGGCAATCGAGATCGCCACCTGGGTCTTGACCTGGAGTAACTGGTTCTCCATGTCGAGTATCAGCTGCTTGATCATTTTCTCCGGGTCCTCGGCTTTGTCGATGAGGTCGTTGAGATTGGCCCGGATGAGTGTAGAAACACGCTCTAACAGTGCCACGGTCTGTCCTCCTTACTTTGTGCCCTTGCCGTTCTCGTCGGGCCTGGGCGTTTTTTCACCAATCAATCGCACCTTCGCAAACAGCTCACTGAGCGGCATACCCGAGAGGGTTTCGAAAAGCGCCGGGATCTGCGCGGCCATCTTCGTTATGTCACCCGTGATCTTATTCAGACCGGCTGCGTCGCCGTTGCCGGTCGAGACCACCGTAATCTTGTCGACGTTGGCCAGCGGAGCGGCCAAAGCCTTGACCACCTCCGGCATGTTGGTAATCAGCTTGTCCACAATAGCGGCCTGGTTGAACTCCTGGTACGCCTCGGCTTTGATGTTCATCGCCTTCGCCTCGGCTTCGCCTTTCTTGAAGATGATCTCGGCTTCAGCTTCGCCTTGTCGCCGGATCGCGGCGGCCTTCCCTTCGGCCTCCACCACGAGGCGCTGGCGTTCGGCTTCGGCGAGAGTTTCGATGCGCTTGCGCTCGTACTCGGCCTGCTTGAGCACCGTGGCGACGAGTTCGCGATCGCGGCGCTGGATTTCGGCATCCTGCACCTTGACCTCGTGTTCTTTCTCCACCTGGTGGATGGTGACTTCCTCGGCGCGTACCTGCTGCAGCATGATATTGGACTGAATGTCGTAGGCTTTGTCGGCCTGTGCCTGCTGCTTCTTCACCGATTCGGCGTATTCGGCCTTCTTGATCTCCAGATCGCGCTGCGCCTCGGCCTGCTTGGCCTGCGAGAGCGTCTCGGCGAGTACCCGCTCCTGGTCGGCCTGCGCTTTGGCCACGGCCGCTTCGCGCGCGGCGACAGCGCGTTTGATTGCGGTGTCGCGGTCGGCTTCGGCTGCGGCCACGTCGGCGTCTCGTTTGATGCGCGCGATGTCCGGCCGTCCCATGTTGGTGATGTACTCGTTTTTGTCGCGTACTTCCTTGATGGTGAAGGAAATCACTTCGAGCCCCATCTTGTTCATGTCGTCGGCGCAGGTCGAACGCATGCGCTCGCCCACCATCTCCGGCTGCTTGACGATCTCCTCCACGGTGAGCTGGCCGATGATGCCGCGCAAGTGACCTTCCATCACCAGCCGGATGAGCCCCTCCCGCTCTTGCGGCGACTTGGTTAGGAACTGTTCGGCCGCGGTGAGGATCGACTCCGGGTCCGACTTGACCTTGATCTGCGCCACCGCCTCCACCGTCACCGCCACGCCCTGCCGCGTGTAGAGGTCCTGCTGCGGGGCCACGTCAAACGACATCAACTCCAGCGACAACCAGCGGCAGTTCTCCACCATCGGGAAGATCACCGTGCCGCGCCCCTTCACCACGCGCGTTCCGCGGAATCCGTACACCAGCAGCGCCTCGTGCGGTCCGGCCTTGCGGAAGAGCCTGGCGAACACCGACATCAGAAAAATCAGCGCCAGCAGCATCAGGCCGGCGATGATGAACGTTATTTGGGACATAAACCAACCTTCCTCTTGTTAACCCTCGGTCAACTGGTCCGCAGGATCTTCCCACGGGCGGACGTAGGCGATTCCTTTTTCGTAGCGCGTCACGATCACTTCCGCGCCCTTGGGAATAGCCTGATTTCCTTCGGCTCGGGCGCCGCAAACCCGGCGTGTGCCTTCTTGCGAATAGATCATTTCTCCGGTGCCGCCGGCCCGGATCGGCAGGCTGAGTCGCCCGAGCACTCCTACCATGTCGTAATCGGAAGGCTTCAACGCAGCTTCGCCCGCCATTAGCACTCGGGCCAGAAACCAAAAGACTACCGATGCGGCAGCGAGTCCACTCAGCAGGGCAATGCCTAGTGCGGCCAGGAACCACAGGTGCGAATAACGTTCGAGCAGATACCCGGTGCCGCCGAACCAGGCAAGGAAGGCCGCGATAGTGCCGAAATTGAACCAGGGTAGCTCGCCACCCTTCAGATGCGGCACATGGATGCCGTGATGGAAGTGCAAGTGCGGCACATGCAGATGCACACTGCCGGCCAGCAGCGCCAGGGCGCTCAAGCCGAACCCCAACAGGAAACAGATCCAATAAAAATCCGGCCAACTCATGAACGCCTCCCCGCCTTGTGCGCAGGCTTGAGCACTTCCATCAACCGCTCCGCCAGCCCGGGGTTCTCCAGAATTTCGCCCAGCAAAACCAGGCACAGGCGCGAATCGGAATGCCGCGCCACCGCCAGCAGCGCGTGGTGCAACTCGGGGTCACGGCGGAATCTCTCGGCCCCCGACACCAGCCACAGGTCCAGCTTGTCCTCCAGCGCCCCCACGTCGGAGATCAACTCGTTTTGGAAACCCTCGGGGTCGTCCACCAGGTATCCCGGATGCACCTTGAAAAAACGCGCCAGCAGTAAGCGCGTCGAATTGGTCAGGTGCGGCCGCGCCCCGCTTTCGATTTGCGAAAGATAGCTCTGGCTGATTGACTTCTTCAGCTCCTTTTGGATCAACCGCGTCGTCTCCTGCTGCGACAGGTCGCGGCCGAGGCCGCGCAGCGTACCTTCGACCTCGCGCAGGTACCGGATTTTTTCGCCGAGCCTCATATTGCAATTTGCTATTATAATATTGCAATTTGCGATTGGCGTCAATACTTGAATTGAACTTGTTTTCAATCGGTTATGGGAGGGCAAGAGGAAGGGATCGGGCGCTCTTGGACCCGAGCGGTGCCGTCGTGGACAGTCTGACGACACGAGATTCGTGGCTGCTTGAAACGGTAGTCCCCCTAGCCAGCCGATTCCGCCCGGGGTTGGATCGCTCGGGTCGGGCAGTTGAGCGGGCCGCAGGCATCTGGCGCGGCCCCGATGCAACATCGGCAAACCCCGGTTCAGCCGGGTTAGGCGAGGCGGTTAAGGGCGGCTCGTTGGTGGCCTACCGACACGACGCTCGTCGGAGCGCTCACGGGCAAGTTGAAACGGCGCGCCGGAACGCTTGCCGCGGCAACCACCCGGTCGTCGTGAAGGCAGAATCTAGGGACAACGCTACGGGTGGAAACCCCATCCATCTCGCATCGAGAATTACCGGAGAGTATCCAACCTATAAGCGCCCTTGGCGTGCACCGGTTCACCGACTTTTTTGGAACAAAACCGCGGAGTGGCTCGTCAGACTCCTGTCTGATGCCGCGCTGTTCCACGCT
>JAGWQP010000576.1 GCA_028876805.1 Acidobacteriota bacterium
GAAAACCAGTTGTAGTTTCAGCCAACCCGCCTCCTGGTCTCACCTCGAAACTCGGGTTAGTGGACACCGGAGTTCCTGATATTGTTCCCGAGGGCGCGCTCTCCGGCGTACGGCACACAGACTACTTTGACGCCTTCAGAGGCACCCGTACCGACCCAATTCTCCCGCGAGCCTCATCCAGCGCCAGCACCTGAACTTGATCGACGCCTGGTGCGGGGTCGATGGAAAGAGTCAACCGCAAACCCTGTTCCATTACCGCCCGGTATTTATCGTCGGGCAAACTGACCGTCAGCGGACTCCTGGAAGCCATCGCGAGGGTGCCATCCGGCCGCAACTGGGCTACCTCGATCGCGAAGTTGCCCGTCCAGCCTTCCTGCTTCCGCTCCAGCAGAAGGTCTCGGGCGTCGAGACGCGCCAGCAACCGGTAACTGCCCGCTTTGGCGGCATTCGGCTCGACTCGCACTTCCATACCAATTTGTTGCGAAGGAATCGGGCTCACTCTCGCGTGCTCGACTTCTGCTTTCCAAGCCGCAGGCGAAGGAGACATGTCCGCCAGCGCCAGGTAACCCTTGCGGTGCAGCACTTTCAAGCCGTGGCGGTCCACACTCACTTTCAATTCATGGAATTTCCCGTCCGGCTCGCCATCCGGGTAGAAGCCTAGCGTATAGGTAACCAGGGCGTCTTGGACGGCCTGGGTTATGGCGCCGCGGAAGTTGTTGGTATTGATGAAGGCACGGCCGCCGGTTTGGTCCGCTAAGTGCTCAAGAGTATCCAGGTTCTGGTCCAAGGGCGTGATCGGCCGGCCGCGCCGGATCGCGTTAGGACTGGCTGAAGACCTCAATGCATCCTGGACCGCCACGGGAGTCAGGCGCGTGCGTACATCGATTGGATAGATGGCCACACCCGCGTCGCTTACCGCGCGCGCCGCGCGCTGCGCCTCCTCGAAGAATGTACGGCGTTCGCGCAAGATGTCGCTGATCGGATCCACACCCAACGTAAACGGAAACCCGCCCGATAACCACACCAGGTTCTTGCGTCCCGGTAATCCGGCCACGTGGTTCGCAATCGCTTCCAGTCCTGCCAAAGTCCTCAACGCTCGGTCCCTATCTTGAAAGTCGGCAAACTGGTCATGCACGCCCTGCACAAATGCATCAAAATCGTCGTCGCCAGTCGGCTCCGCGATAGAGGTTTCGGAGTTGTCGAGTTCCGCGGAAAACCGCCGGCGGTATTTCGCTGCGACCTCGAGCAGTCGTTCCGGTGAATTGGTGAAATCGTGCAGAACTCTTACGTCGTCATCCAATGTGTACAGAGCCACCGGATCCTCCGGGCCCATCTGCTCCAAAAAGTCAATGACTCCCTGCCGTGCGTGCGCCTGTTCCTCCAGATGCGTGTTCAGCCGGTCCAGCAAAATGATCGTCACACTGGGAGGAAGGCCGCTCTCCTCACCGCCGCGATTAGAGTACGCATTCGATGGCCGTGGCGGGGCGGCTATGCCAACTTGTGGCTTTGAAAAAATAGAAAAATATGCGATGTTCTGAGGCTTGCCCCGGTCGAATATTTTGAAGTGCTCTTTTTGCAGATCTGCCACCGGCCGGTCGTTCCGATCATGCACGATCACGTTAACTTCGACCAGGCGCGCGTTGACGCGAATCGTGATTTCCTGGCCGAGCGCGCAGACGATAACGACGGCCGAAACAGGTAGCCCACTGAACCAAAGCCGCCACATAAGGCCATCATATTACGTGCAAGCATTAAGCGCCCATTCTGAATCCGGAGCGTACGCCCCGCCCTCGCCGGCTACGGAATCTAGATCCTCTGGCGCTGATCGCTGCGTATGACCGATGGTGGCGGCGTCTCTACACTGGAAGTGAACGAGTTCCCAGCCGTCGAACGATCCATGACTCTCACCATCGAAACAAGCCCATCGTCGTGCCTGAGGCCATCCGCCGGAAGGCGGGCCTTCCGCACGGCAAGTCCGGGCGCCGGGGATTGCGACCCATCCTATTCGTCCTCGATAACTCGGGCTACCTGATCGAACGCGTCCTGTGCAAAGACCCAGGTATTGCAGGCAACGACGTTGCCCCCTGGCGGTACGGAGCTGCCTCACGCGCTTGGCTGCGACGGCTGGTTTGGCCCGGGCCGGACCGGTAGGTAGGCAGGGCGTCCAATTCTGGTCCTTCTTGGATCATTCCCAAACAGTAGCGTTCGAGATCGGCATCGGAGGGGTGCGCGGCCATCCAGGGCAATTATATAAGTGCCTACGTGCCTACGGATCGCGTCGTGATGGGGTAACCCAGACACCCCCGATTGGGTCGAGTGGCATGTGGAAATCCCGGGGTTATACTCGTGATGTGGAGGTGTGGTGGTCGATGAAGCCTCGTTTTAACCGCCTCATTTGGTTCGGGTTTTTGATTGTCGTCGCGTCCGTCGCAAGTTACATCCCGATTTTTGTGGTGTTTGCCAGCACGCGCGACGTACCCTGGGTTAACTACGCTCTGTTTCTGGTCGGCGGAGCACTGCTCGCCGTCGGCCTGCAGCGGGCTTTTCGCGACCAGGAGCACTACCGCGGTAAAGTCAGCGGGGCCATACTTGGCTCGCTCAGCGCCCTCATTGCTGGCTTGTTTGTCGCCTTCATTCTCTATGGTGGCAGACAAATTCCCGCGTCTGAGAGCGCCCTGCATGCAGGCCAGTCTGCTCCACAATTCACTTTGGCAGATACCACGGGCCAACTGGTGTCTTCGTCCGAGCTTCTCAAGAACCATAGTGCACTCCTTCTAGTTTTTTACCGAGGTTACTGGTGACCGTTTTGCAACTCCGAGTTACGGAGTTTCCAGCAACGCCTCGGCGAGTTTCATGACCGCGGAGTCGAAATACTGGCGATTAGCGTCGATTCGCCGGAAGAGTCACAAAAGCTCTGCCAAGCCAGGGGGTATAGTTTCCCATTCTTGTCTGATGCAAGGGCGGAGGTCATCCGCAAATACGGAGTTCTGCACCCGGGCGCCGGAGAAAACGGCAAAGACATCGCGCGGCCTGCTGAATTTCTTGTGGACAGCAGTGGGGTGATTCGTTGGGTGAATCTGACCGAGGACCTGCGGGTTCGTGCTCGACCGCAGATGGTCCTCGACGAGATCAAACGCCTTTAGACGCGCCGCAGAGGCTGGCCTGAGAACTGTTTTGGATGTGGGCCAATAACGCTGCGGGCTCCCGTCTCCAAGCCGCGAAATCAGTACGGCTAAATTCGTAGTGACGTGCCACGCTTGAACGGCTTACGAATGACAGAACCCCTCAGACGTTGGGGCGCGCGGTAGTGCGCGGCGCTTGCTAGAACCCCGCCCTGCACACGAAATTGGCTGCGGCGTCGGTGGTTCCGGTTCCCTTATGCCGGGCTACGAGTGGATATTGGCAGAGCGGCCGAGAACGTGTTATGGCCCCTGCCTGATCACGGCGGGCCGCCGTCAGTGTCTCCGGCGCTTTGCCCTGTTCCACCCAGGAAACCAGCGCATCCAACTGGCCGTAAGGAGACGGTCCCGGGCCGCCGCCGCAATGGGCGACGCCCGGCGCCAGGAACAGCCGCGCAAACTCCGAAGTCTTTTTCGGACCTCCCATTTGTTGCGTGACGCGTTTGTAGTAATCGATGGTTCCCTCCGCTGTGATGAGCTGATCCGCCCAACCGTGCCACAGAATGGCCTTGCCGCCGCGGTCGCGGAAGCCAGTCAGGTCCGGGTTATCAGTTCCGATTACAATCCCGTACTGCTCAGTTGATTGATCCCAGAAATGCTCCCAGTCAGCGGGCTTGATGGTAGTCCAGTCAAGCCTCGGATCTTGAGCGAGGAAGTATCGCAACCAGTCCAGCGCGATACCAAAGGCCTGGGGCTTTAATGGAGTCCCGCGGCTGCCGTATAAGGCGGTCAAGTCCGCTCCCCGAGCCTGGCCATACCAAAGGAAGCTTCCGTCCTCGCGCTGGGGGCCTTGCCAGAACTTGCGAATCAGGTCCACGTCGACTTTTGTGAACGAGCCACAGTCTCCGGCGGAGGAGCCGATGAGCGGCTCGGGATCGTAGGTGCAGCGCTTCGGATCTTCGATTACGCCGTCCTTAACGCCATCGATGCCATCGCAGGCGGCTATAGCGGCCGCCGTCGCAGCAGCCAGCTTGCACGCCGGCAGAGGGTTCCCCGTTGCGTTCATTTGCACCGCGCCCCAGAGTTCTTGCGGTATGAATCTGGCCCAATTGATCGCGGGCGCTCCCGATACGATGCCGTTGTAATCCTGCGGATACCGTTGCGCCTCCATCAGCCCCTGCCGTCCGCCGGTCGAGCACCCGGCGAAATAGGAATACCGCGGCGCCGTTCCGTACATCACCTGCGTGAGCGCCTTGCCGGCCAGAGTCATCACATGGATGCCTACATGAGCGTTGTCCCGGATGAGTTGCCAATTCAGTCGCCCGGCGGCATCCAAGGCAAAGCTGCCGCTGCCGCCCTCATGCCCGGTATCAGTCGACCCGGAAGCATAGCCGAGGGCCAGTGGCTGATCGACGCTGGCTGGGCTGCCGCCTACGAATCCGCCGCCTCCGACTCCGAGAAACCGGCCGTTCCAATTGGCTGTGGGGATGCCGATCCAAATCCTCACCTTGTCTCCTGCGGGCGGATGTGTGGTGACGGCGGTCACACGGCAGATAGCGGGATTAGCCGGGTCCAACGCGGCCGATTCAATGGTGGTGTTCGGCAGCGCTACCGTCGCCAGGCTCTCGCAGGACCGCACCGGCCTCGCGTTGGCGATCGCCGGCTTCGGGGCCGAGCCTAGCCAAGGCTGCGGCGGCACGCCTGCTCGGCCCGCAACCGCAGGAGGCGCACCCCGCAGTTCGCCGCGGATGCCTTCTCGTCCTTGTCCAAAAGCGACAGCGGTGGTTAACAGCGAGGCGACCAGCCATGTTCGGTTCATGCTATTCCTCCCCTGGGAATCTCTCAGCGGACCACGATCCGGCAGTATACTGCATGAAGCTGGCCTGGGCGGCGCTCGGACTCAGCAGCCATGGCACGGCCATAGCAGTGCCGTTTAGAGGCCGCGTGAATAGCTCCTGAATCGAGAAGCCGACTACTAAGCGCCGGTCACCTGCTTCAAGAAGCCGGAGAACGCCTTCTTTTTATCGGTCGCTTTTTCGCCATGGTCCGGACGGCGTTCCGGCGAATGGTCGCGGCGATTTGAAGTGACCGAATCAAACGAAGTCGATCCGGAAGATCCAGCCGGCCGTTGGGCTATCGTTTACTGGCCAGCCGGGGTGGATACCTGCATCGCAACTGATCAGCGCACCGTCGTGCATCACCAGTCCATGAGGATCGCAAGAATTAGACTCGGATGGTATCGAATCCGTGCTCTGCCTGGAGGCTTAAACAGATCAGTGGATTAGCAGTTTCTCTGGCGTCCGCCATTCGTACAAAAGACGCACCTGAGATGTCGTAATTTATTGAAAATAAAGGTGGCTCCCCGGCATGGATTCGAACCACAATAATCACAACCAACACACAGTCTAGAAATAGCCAAGGATACTTGAAATCTCGAGGTCAGCAGCTTTCAGCTGTCAGCGATCAGC
>JAGWQP010000577.1 GCA_028876805.1 Acidobacteriota bacterium
CTGACGTTCGGGCTGTTTGTTTTACAGGCCAAGCAGTAGAGTATCCTGTTTCGCCATGCAGATCCGTGGTAACTGACCTGATGTAAGCAGGTTGCCCGTAGAGAGCGCGTTGAGAAAAACAGAGAAGAACAGGACCTGTTTTCCCGGAGGTATCAGAAGCCTGTTATTCCCTGTTATTCCGACGGCGCCGTTTGGCTCCAACAGGGCAGGACTGAAACGCGACCAACCACCCCCGCAGGCACGCCGTGAAATGAGCACTCCCCACCGGCAGATAGGCGCCGGAGGCGCGCTGTACGTGTAGACCTCAGTAAAAAATGTGGGGGATTGGTTGTATTTCAACGGCATTGTCAGTGGCTAGGGACTCACGAGGCCTAAGCCGGCATCATCCAAGTAATGGGACAAGGCCGGCATCTCGCCAGCACAAACCATCGCGCCGATATAAGCGTCCGGGCGGATCAGCACCCAGTCGCCGGGCCGGACGCCGTAGCCCGCGCGAATGTGGCCGCCTTCATCAATAATGTCCCCGCCGGCGCTAGTGCAATGTATCCGTAGGTTGGTACGTGATGGAACCGCCTCGCGATCCGCCTCGTAGCCGAGCAGAGTCCAATGCGGCCCCTGAAAGAGGTTGAAGAGCCGCGTGGGATGTCCCGCCGCAGTGCGGCAGGGCGCGTCCGGCGCGCGGTCTCCCGCATGCACGCCCGCGGTACGGGCCGGCCGTTCGAGCGATAAAGTCGATCCGGGATAACCCAGATCCATCTCCTGCGCGTCGCGGCCGCGGCGGATCTCGCCCCGCCCCATGGCCGCCAGCAGCTTCGCCGCGAGTCCCAGCACGCCCGCGGCGACAGGGCGCCGCTCCTCCTCGTAGGTTCCGAGCAGCTTTTCCGTGGCGCCGTTCAATACGGCAGCCAACTTCCAGCCGAGGTTGTACGCGTCCTGGACGCTGGTGTTGAGACCCTGCCCGCCGGTGGGCGGATGGATATGCGCGGCGTCTCCCGCCAGGAAAACCCGGCCGACCTGAAAGCGATCGGCGAGCCGTGCATTCATGCTGTACGCCGAGCACCACGACACTTCGCGAACGATGATGTCCCGGCGCCCCGTCCGCTGGGAAATCATGGCCGTCAAGCCTCCGGCCGAAAGATCGGGATCGCCTTCCATGGGAATCGGAGCAAACAACTGAAATAGATCCGTCCCGCACAACGGGCACAAGGTCAGCATGGTGCCCGGAGTCGGACTCCACCAGTGCCACACGTCGCGGGTCAGCCCCTCCAGCGCCAAGTCGGCCACCACCGCTCTGACATTCATCGCTTCGCCGGGAAAGCCGATGTCGAACGCTTTTCGCACGAAGCTTCTTCCGCCGTCTGCGCCGACCAGGTATCGGGCCCGGATGGTTTCCTCTCCGTTGGCTGCGGCGACGCGGGCGCGCACGCCCAGGGCGTCCTGCGCGATACCGATCAATTCGCGGCCGAACTCCACGCGCTGTCCAAATTCCGCCAGGCGTTCGCGCATCACGGCTTCGGTCAGATTTTGCGGAAGCATAAACGGACGGGAGTAAGGTTCAGCGGGAGTGGGCTCCCTGCGCTCAATCATTTCGAAGTCCCGGAATCCGCCGTCGCTATACTGTCGTCTGAGCGGATAGAACCCACCCCTGGCAAAAATCCGGTCTAGGATGCCCAAGTCCTCGAACAGTTCCAGGCTGCGCGGCTGCAGCCCCTTACCGCGCGACCCCTGAAACGGACCCTCGGCCATGTCGATCAGGCGGAAGGCAACGCCCCGGCGGGCGAGGTCGATCGCCAAGGTCAACCCTGCCGCACCTGCGCCGCAAATCAACACATCGGTTGAAAATCCGTCCAGCACTGGCCTTCCTATTGTACTAAGACCCCCTTCTCTGGTTTGCATCTTAAGACGAGTCCACAAGGGAAGATAGCGAGCGGTTTCTTTAAGACGTCTTCTCGATGGCCAGCGGTTGCCGGTGCTTGAGGAGAGTTCGCAGGCATCACGCAAGTGCTTTCGCTTTCCTGTAACAGGAATACCGATATCAGCCTCATTTGTACATGGGTTAGCTGGATAGTGACGGTTGATCGCCCATCCGGACGCTACCCGGAAACCGGCATCTGGGAGATTGATTCCCGTGAAGTCCCCTCCCGTTCAACGTTATGGGCCAGATCTAAGGTGGTTATCCGATGCGCGACTTTTCGATGCTGATCGGCACGTGACCGGCGTTTCCCATGATTAATCGCACACACTTGGCATTTGCGTGAACACCAGAGCCAAGCTTTCTCCGAGTGGCGCATACGGACGGAGCAGCTCCGATCATTCGTCGACAAGCCGACTTTCCGGGATCTATGGGAGATGGCAGCCTTTTCAGGGCTACTTACCGACACCGTTAAGCGGTTTGGAATCAATGCAAGTACGTGGGCCACAGTCACTTACGAAAAGAGAGTTGTAGAACGGATTGGGATGATATAGGCCGATTTCGGTCCTTCGATGTTCCCGTATTGTTCCCCACCCCAGAGGAAAATCAGCAAACGCAAACAGCGGCCCACAGAATCGAGAACTTGAATCCCCGTCGTGGTTAGCAGGACACGAATACGGCTCCAGCACCATCGGCACAC
>JAGWQP010000578.1 GCA_028876805.1 Acidobacteriota bacterium
AACTACTGCTGAGGGCTTCGACTAACTCTGCCGCCGAAGAAACCGCTTCGAAAGCGGGCTCGTAACCGCCTCGTTCAAGCTCCGCCAAGATCGCATCAGCGCCGTTGCTGCCGATGAAAAGAACGCGGAGCGGGATCGCCGCCGATTTCTTCAGGAGTGGCAAGACCCTAGAGTAATCGATCTGCGGACTACGTCAATGACAACTTTCGTCGGAGTGTATTTTACAGGACAATTACACGGCGAAACATCCCTGTTGAACAGCAAGGATACACTGAAGTGAGTGGAAGAGGAAGTTCTCGGCAAGGCTTACGATTCCCGGTTGATGCGCCGCTTGCTGGCGTATATGCGTCCGTATTGGAAGGTCGTAGTACTCTCGCTCACCTTCCTGCTCGCGCAGTCCGGGTTGCAGGTGTTGGGACCGCTGCTGACCAAGGTCGCTGTCGACCGGTATGTTAATCCGAGCGCACTCCCGGCACGAACTTTTCTCGACCCGGTGCTGCCCGCAGACCCGTGGAGTGGATTGACCCGTATCGGATTGCTTTATCTCGCGGTCATCGTTGGAACGTTTGTTTCGGAGTTTATCCAGATGTACCTGATGCAGTACACCGGACAACGGGCCATGTTCGATCTGCGCCGCCAGTTGATGGAACATCTGCAGCGTCTCGACCTCGCCTTTTACGACCGGAATCCCGTAGGACGGCTGGTAACACGGGTCACGACCGACGTGGATGTGCTCAACGACCTGTTCTCTTCGGGCCTGGTGACCATCTTGGGCGACGTGGTGGTGGTGGCACTGATCCTCGCCGTGATGTTCCAAATGAGCGCCCTCCTCGCGGGCATCATGCTCGCCGTCATGCCGTTTGTCGTGGTGGTGACCTTGATTTTCCGGCGTACGGTGACCGAGAGTTACCGGAGAATTCGGATTGCGATTGCGCGGATTAACTCCTACTTGCAGGAACACATCACTGGCATCGTGGTGCTGCAGTTGTTCAATCGGGAGCGGCTCAGCCGCACCGAATTCGAGGGAATCAACCGCCAGCATATGGAGGCTTACAAAGACGCCATCACGGCCTACGGCTGGTTCTATCCCGTGGTGGAGTTTCTTTCGATGCTGGCGTTGGCGGGCATCTTGACGTATGGCGGATTCCGCATCACCTCGGGCTATTTGACCCTTGGTGTCGTGGTCGCCTTTCTGCAATATGGCCAGAGATTCTTCCGTCCCATCCAGGACCTGAGCGAGAAGTACAACATCTTGCAGGCGGCAATGGCGTCCGCCGAACGCATCTTCAAACTGCTGGACACCGAAGCGAAGGTACTCGCGCCGCCGGCGCCGCGCCCCGTGCCGGCCGAAATTGAGTCCATCGAATTCGATCACGTCTGGTTCGCGTACCACGCCGCCGATTGGGTGCTGCGCGATGTCAGCTTCACCATCGCGCCCGGCGAAACGGTGGCCGTAGTCGGTCACACGGGAGCTGGAAAGACCACGCTCATCAGCTTGCTGTTGCGCTTCTACGACGTCGGCGAGGGCGTAATACGCATCGGCGGTGTGGATGTGCGCGATTTCGATCCGCTGGACCTGCGGCGGCAATTTGGGGTGGTGCTCCAGGACCCGTTTCTGTTTACCGGCACGCTCGAACAGAACATTCGGCTAGGCACCGAAGCGGTCGCGCGAGAAGAGGTCGAGACCGCGGCCGAGCAGGTCAACCTGCTCGAGTTCATCCGCGGCCTGCCGGAAGGCTTCGAACATCCGATCCGGGAGCGTGGGAGCGGGCTGTCGACCGGCCAAAAGCAGTTAATCAGCTTCGCAAGGGCACTGGCGCACAATCCGCGTTACCTGATTTTGGACGAAGCCACGTCGAGCGTGGACACCGAAACCGAATTCCGCGTGCGCGACGCTCTCAGCCGGATGGTGGAGGGGCGAACGTCGATCATCATCGCGCACCGGCTCTCCACCATCCAGCGCGCCGACCGTATCTTGGTGATGCACAAAGGCAAGCTCCGTGAATCCGGCACACATCAGGAGCTGCTCGCCGAGCGCGGCATCTACTGGAAGCTGTATCAACTGCAATACAAGGATCAGGAAATCCGCGTGCCACAGGTAGGAGATTAAAGTCAAGGCGTCAGCTTGTAGCGGTCGCGGGGATAAAGGACGGCCTGACGGATATTCGGCAGGTTCAGAACCTGGCAGGTCAGCCGCTCCAGCCCGATGGCGAAGCCTCCATGGGGCGGCATTCCCAAATCGAAAATGGCGAGGTGACTCTCGAAATTTGACGGATCGATGCCGCGCCCACGGAGCGCCGCCTCGAGGTCTTCGCGTCGGTGTAGGCGCTGGCCTCCGGTGGTAATTTCCATTCCCTGGAAGAGAAGATCGAAGCTGGCAGCGGCCCCCGCCGCACCGCGAGGCGCGGTATAGAACGGCCGAGCGGAAACGGGAAACCCCAGCACGAAAACCGCCGAGACCCCTGTTTCGCGACGCGCACGCTCGCAGAGTTGGCGTTCGGCTTCGGGATCGAGATCGTCGCTCAAGTCGGTACGTCCGAACTCGGCGCGCAATATCTCCAAGCAGGCCTCGAATTCCCAGCACGGCACGTCGAGCATCGAGGGGAGAGCGTCTTGTCGATACCGGCCGAGAACGGGCGCCCATTCCCGGTTCAGGTCTTGAAAGATGTCGGTGAGCAACTCGCGCTCGAGTTGGATCACGTCCTCGGGACCATCGATGAACCCGAACTCGACGTCGAGCGAATAGTATTCGGTGAGGTGGCGGCTGGAGGCGTGCGGTTCGGCGCGGTACACGTGGCCCGTTTCGTAGACCCTTTCGAACCCCGCCACGCCGTGCTCTTTGTAGAACTGCGGGCTCTGCGCCAGATAGGCCACTCGATCGAAATAGGCGATTTGAAACAGGTTGGAGCCGCCTTCGGTTCCGCCGCCGACAATCTTCGAGGTGATGATTTCCGTAAAGTGCCGTCGGCTGAGCGCTTCGCGAAAGGATTCGAGCAGCGCTGCCTGCACCCGAAAAATGTCGCCCACCGCTTCGTTCCGAAGCGCCAGCGGACGATACTGGATCTGCGTCTCCAGCCCGACCGAGCGCAGGTCTGCCGCGGATTGAAACGGCAGGTTGTGGCCGGCCCGATGGAGCACGCGAATCTCCGCGATGGCGACTTCGCAGCCGGTCCGGGCGCGAGGTTCCGCGCGGACCGGGCCGTAGATTTCGACCGTGTCCTCTACCTTGAGATGAAGATCCCGGAGCGATTCGGTGGCCGCGACACACTGCGCCTCGCCGGAACAATCGCGTAGGATCACGAACGTGGTCTTGCCCAGTACCCTCAGTCGGTAGACCCACCCTTTGAGCCGTACGTGACCCTCGATCGATGCGGGGATCGTTTCAATGAAAACGCGTCGCCTGGTATCCATGCAAATCCCTCAAACCGTTGATTTGCTGGAACCACGGGTGGCGGCGGTGCCATCCAGCTTCCGGCCTCACTAACGCCGGCGCTCACTTGACGCGGTGTCGTCGCGCGACCACGTTTCTCTCTACTCGGGCCTGCCGGAAGCTTCCGTTTCGAGAGAACCTCTCCGAGGGGTCTGTCCTCTTCAACGAGTCTTTTTCTTTGTAACACCGCCGGAAGTTCCGCAGCAAATTGGCATTTTTCCTTCTTTAATCACCATAATCCCTATCGGAATATGGTAGAATGTCGCCACAGGCATGGAGAGCCACTACCGGAGCCTGGTCAAGGCCGTCAGCTACCGCGTTATGGGGTCGGCGGCGACCGCGATGATCGTGTTTCTGCTTTCGCGTAAGCCGCTGCTTTCTTTGGGCACGGGCGCCTTGGACATGTTGACCAAGATCGGCCTCTATTACCTGCACGAGCGGCTCTGGGAACGCATCCCGCTTGGGCGCACCAAGCCGCCCGAATATGAGATCTAGCGGAGCCTCGCGGACCGGCTGATATACTCGTATTTCCCGTGTTCCATTCCATCGAAAAGCAGGTCTCGCGGGCCTTCCGCGCGCACATTCAAGCCCGTTACGGCCGTGACCTGGTGGTCGCCGTCGAACAGCCCAAGCAGAGCGATTGGGGGGAGATGGCGGTTCCGGCGGCCTTCCAGCTGGCCAAACAACTCGGCCAGCCTCCGAAGAAGATCGCCTCGGAGCTGGCCGCGGAGATCGGGCCGATTCAAGGCGTCGCCCTCGTGGAGGTGGCGGGCAACGGTTACCTCAACCTCCGGCTCGACCGGGGAGCCTATGGGGCGGCCCTGCTCGGAGGCGAAGAGAGGGAAAGCGCTAGTGTGGGCGAGAAGATCATAGTCGAGCACACCAACATCAATCCCAACAAGGCGGCGCACATCGGGCATCTGCGGAATGCAACGCTCGGCGACACATTTGTGCGCATGCTGCGTGCGCTGGGGAGCCGGGTGGAGGTGCAGAACTACATCGATAACACAGGCGTGCAAGTGGCCGATGTGGTGGTGGGGTTCGACCGCTTGGAAAAAAAGACGCCCGCCGACGTTCGAGAGCTGATCTCCGATCCCTCCGTCCGCTTCGATTACTATTGCTGGGACCTGTATGCCCGCATTTCGGCCTACTACAGCGAAAACGTCGAGGCGCTCGGCTGGCGCGCCGAGACGCTCAAAGCGATCGAAGCGGGCGAAGGCGCGCTGGCCGAGCTGGCCCATCTGGTGGCCGACGCCATTGTCGAACGACACCTGGCGACCATGCTGCGGCTGGAGGTGGAATACGATGTGCTGCCGCGGGAAAGCGAAATTCTGCACTTGAAGTTCTGGGCCTCGGCTTTCGCGGTCCTCCAGGAGCGGAAGGCCATTTACAAAGAAACCGAGGGAAAGAACGCGGGCTGCTGGGTGATGCCGGGGCTATCGGAAGAAGGTAAGGTGATTGTCCGGTCCGACGGCACGGTGACGTACGTCGGCAAAGACATCGCCTATCAACTTTGGAAGTTTGGCCTGCTGGGAAAGGATTTCTACTACCGGCCGCTCAAAACCTACGGCGACGGTCGCGTGCTTTGGATCACGACCGACGAACCGGTCGAATCCGGCGCCCGGTTCGGTCATGCGGCACGCGTGTACAACGTCATCGACGCGCGGCAGTCTTATCTGCAGGACGTGGTAGTGGCCGGGCTGCGGCGCTTGGGCTACGAGCACCAGGCCGACCAGTCTGTGCACTTCTCTTACGAAATGGTGGCGCTCTCGCCGCGCTGTTGTGCGGAGCTCGGTATTCCGCTTTCCGAGGAAGACCGGAAGCGGCCGTATGTGGAGGTTTCCGGCCGCAAAGGACTAGGGGTCAAGGCTGACGACCTGATCGACACGCTCATTACCAAGGCCCTCGAAGAAGTGGCGTCGCGGCATCCCGAGGCCTCCCCGGACGAGCAAAGGCAAGTGGCGGCGGATATCGCCATCGGCGCTCTGCGCTATTTTCTGTTGAAGTTCACGCGCAACGCCGTGATCGCGTTCGATTTCCAGGAGGCGTTGAGCTTTGAAGGCGAGACCGGTCCGTACGTGCAGTACGCGGCGGTGCGGGCGCGCAACATTCTGCGCAAACTCGAGGAGCGCGGCGAGCCGATACCGGATTTCGGCGCGGAACTGAGCGCACATGGGCTTGCGCGGCAACTCGAGGGGGAGGATTTCTGGCAGGTGCTGCTGGCGGCCTCCAAGGCCGATTCGGCGGTGGAACGCGCCGTGTCGGCGGGGGAGCCCGCGCACGTCGCCAAATACGCGTTTCAACTGGCGCAAGCGTTCAACAACTTTTACCACCAGTATCCGGTAATTCACGAGCAGAACCGGGAGAAGAGGGTCTTCCTGCTGTGGATGACCGACTTCTTCCGGCGGCAACTGGAGTGGACCGCGGAAATCCTGGGAATTCCGATACCCAATTACATGTGAGCCCCGGCGGGCCCGGTTTGGGACGGCTCCTTACCAAAGAGGGACAGCACGCTGCTGAGTAACCGGCGTTTCATGGCTTATGATTTAACAAGCGTTACATGCCCTATGAATTTCTTCGCGCCGAGGAGAGAAAGATGATCTTCAAAGCAGCGCCGTTGGTGTGCGGAGTGGCGGCGGTCGCCCTCCTGACGCTCACCCCGGCGAGCAGCCAGAACGCCTCCAAGAAAGCGAGAGTTACCGAGCAGCAGTTCCCGGAGGTCCCCGCGGCTTTCGACAACAAGAGCAATGGCACGGTGGATGACCCCACCCATGCGGCCGATCAAGGCAAATTTGATGAGATCGAGAATGTTGGCGATGGGCTCGGGCCGCTCTACAATGCACAATCCTGTCGCGAATGCCACCAAAATCCGACGTCGGGCGGCGGCAGCCAGGTGACGGAACTGCGTGTAGGGCATCTGGGACCCAATCGTCGGTTTGAGAATCCGAACATCCCGATCGCCCGTGGAGCTGAGACCATCATGGGCCGCACGCTCGTGAACGATCGCGCGATCTGTCCCAGCGCGGCTTTCCCCGACACCGAAATCCAGGAGCGCGTGCCGGACAGCGAGACCGTCCGCACGACGCGCATTTCGGTGAATGTGCTGGGAGATGGTTTTGTGGAAGCCGTGGCAGACCAGACCCTGGTGGATCTGGCGCGCGAGCAATGCCGTAACTCCCATCGCCGCGTCTGCGGTCTGGTGGTCTATGTGCCGGTCGTGGAAGCTCCGGGCCGGGCCGGGGTCGGCCGCTTCGGCTGGAAAGACCAGCATGCGAGCCTTCTTTCGTTCTCCGGCGACGCTTACTTGAACGAGATGGGAATTACTAATGTTCTCTTTCCCGACGAAGTGACCAAGCTCTGCAACACGGTCAACGAGCCGAACGACAAGGCTGGGTCGGACGGACTTTCCGACGTCGATCACTTCGCGCGGTTCATCCGGGCGTCGAAGGCGCCGCCTCGGGACCAGACGTTGGCGACGACCGC
>JAGWQP010000579.1 GCA_028876805.1 Acidobacteriota bacterium
CGATCTGCATCAGCGCACCGACAACTTTTGGAAGGAAGCCCGACCTGAAGATTACGCGCCCGATAACGATCGAGAAACATCCGAAGAAAAACAGGCTCACGCCAAAGCCGTAGCCATGCGACTTGCGGGCAAGGCTGGCCATGGCATAGAGCTGCTCCGGGGAAAATGCTTTGAGGTAAGCGGTGTTCCCCAGTGGAAACGGCGCGACGACGAGATACATCGCAGTCGCGGCTTCGAGGCCGATGGATACCAGATTGAAGAATGTAGCCAGTACGACGAGCTCCCGGCTGACCGGTTTCAGCAAGACGAACAGGATCATGAGCAGCACCACTGCGCAGATCAGCAAGAGCAGTTCCGCCGCGATATGGAAGCGCCAGAGCGACTCGGACGCAATGATGCTCCTCGCGGTGGCCGTTGCATCGCCCGATGCGATGATCTTGCCGCGGACGAACGCCTCACCAAAGAGGCCGATCGCAATGATGATCAGGTACAGCGCCCCGCCAATTCTTGCGTAAAGTTGCGGCGAACCTTCGATAGTGCGATCAGCCATTTCGGCTTCTCCCCGCAATTCTACCCTTCGCTCAGCCAGGCAGTGACGGCTCTCCGACGACAGTGCGACCTTGCCCGGCTCGATACGGCGACGAACTATTCTTGTAGGCATTTCTGAAGCGAACGCGGATGAGCCAGAAAATCAGCAAAATCAGTGGCAGGACGCTCAAAAACAGATATGAGCCGGTGCTGAATATCGCCGGGGACAGATGCCGGCCGAGCCCTACCGAGGACAGCAATCTGAGCGGGCGGTTTGACGGTCCCAGGAAAAAAGACCCTGCCGCGATGAACAGCCCAAAGCACATGCGCCAGAGATGCCGCGCGATGCGCTTGGTCCCAAAAACCCCGCCTCCGACTAGCATGCGAACGTCTCCGGTCGAAGCAAGCAGGGCTACCGAGCCCATGAAGAAGTGCATTCCCGCGGGAACCCCGTCTTCGGGAGGCCCCGGGGCACGCATCTTTTCGACACCGGAGATCCACGTGAGGATACCCAGCGTCAAAGGAATCAGAAGCGCGACCCAATCGAGGCGGCTGGTTTCCCCGTCGCGGCGCCTGGCCGTCAGCCAGGCCGTTCCGACCAAATAAAAGGTTAGAATCCCTCCGCCAAGATTGTTTGGCTGATGCCTCACGACGGCGAGATACGCGGCGCCTGCGGCCATGGTCAGCATGGACACCACAAAAACCTTTCCTGCCAGGACATGCGCCCGGGAACCTTTGCGGAAAGAGATCGCGGCGGCGCCCGACAGCAGCCCCAAGGTTCCCGCGCAAATGTGAACAAGCAATATGGGCGAAAATGACATTCTTTTCTCCCTTCACTCACCCCCGACGTCTTTCGAGCGGTGTCCCGCCGCGACCACTAAGGCACTCGGCACGCCTGCCCATTCCATCGTTCCGCATTCACCTAGGTCCCCGCCGCGCCATCCCGGGATGTTTCGATCGCCGCCCGGACCAGACTGTCTCATCGGAGTTCGCTTGGGCCTCAGACCGGGCCCCGTCGGCGGCGCAACCGCACCGCTAGACCAAGGAATACCGCAGTGACCCCCAAGCCAAGCCAGAGCCCTAGGGTGCCGAGGAACCTGCCCGGCGTGAGATGCGTCGCCGGATCCATCGGCAAGGTGCCCGGCGCGTAGAGTCCCTCCGTGCCGCCGGTGAAGAAATGCCCCAGGAAGGCGGCGAAATGCGCGGTATTGAAGAGCAGCTTCTCGAGAGCGCAGATCCCGAGCGGCGGCAACACCGCCCATAGGAACGCCGCCCTCCGCGCCCAAGCGGAGACCAGCAGCAGCCACCCGTAAACGGGTGCGCTCCACAGCACATGCACGGTCATCACGTGGTAGAGGAGCAACAGGGACCCTTGGAATAAGGACACCGCTTTCCAATACCCGGCCACAGGCAGGCCGCTCCCCGCCAATACCGCGCTGCCGAGGAGCAGCATGATGAACTCGGTAACAAAAGCGATGGCGCAGGCCAACAGCGGGAGCACCACGAACGGGATGCTGGCCTTCGCGAGCACGGTCGTCGAATCGGAAACCGGCAGCGACTTCCAGAACAGGATGCTGCGATCGCGGCGCTCTCTTTGCAGCGCTTCGATCGAGTAGAACATCGCGACGAGAATGAAAGTCCCCATCAAGAGCGCTGCCGCCGTGTCGTACGGCTCGATGATCGTACCGCGCTGTTTGCCCGGGTCGAGCCCTGCCAGGGCGCGCATCTCGCGCGGCAAATGAACGACGCTGATCAGGAAGCCCACGAGGAATAGCGCGGCGACGGCCAGTGGTGCGAGATAGATCCAGCGGTTCTCCCAAAATTCACGCCGCAGCGCCCAGTAAAAGTGCCGTGTCGCCGGAATGAGGGTGGGTGCCCGGAGGGGAGCTGCGAGGGGAGCGTCCGGCAAGACATTCGTTCCCACATTCATCGCGTCACTCCTGGGGTGTGCCCAGCCTGATTGCCCATCACGGCAACGAACAGGTCGGAAAGGCTGGGCGCGTGTACCTCGCCAAAGGCCGCCATTTGCTGACGATCGACGGCTTCGTACAGCAGGATGCTGCGGCCGAACCCCTGGCGCTCGTGGATCGGCTTGAGCGCCCGGGCTGCGGCGAGCTTGTCGGGATGCACCAGCACTTCCAGATAGCGTGACTCCACTTCCTCCATGCTGCGGTTGAAGACGATGCGTCCACGGTCGATGAACA
>JAGWQP010000580.1 GCA_028876805.1 Acidobacteriota bacterium
GCTGACACCGCGAAAATCCGAGATCGGAAACACCGAGTTAAAAACCGTCTGCAACCCGATGTCCTCGCGCTCGTTCGGCAGCAGGTCCATCTGCAGAAACCGCTCGTAGGAAGTCTTTTGTACCTCGATCAGGTTTGGAATCGGGATCGAGGTCCTGATTTTAGAAAAATCCTCTCGCTCGGGGGCTGCGCCGTTATGTTGAATATCCATTCATATGCTCCTGAGGGCCGAACAGCCAAAGCAAAGAAACTGCGCTTACCAGCAAAAAGCTAGCGGCGCTACAGCAAGATCCTCTGGCGACGCCGCGTGATGATCGAGTGGCAGGTCTCGAACTGGGTCCGGAAAACTACGCGCAAGGACGATGGGAATTCTGGAATTTTTGGTGTCGGTGTCTCCGACTTGCGCGACTGTTACATGAGCAGGCAGAGATCTCCGGCATGCAGTTTTGCGGGAACTGCAATTGAAGTACCAAGATTCAGAGATCGCAGTCACCAATGGGATCGAATCCGGCTGAATCCAACGCCCAACTATCTACTCTACCAGGGCTTATGCCCCTCGTCAAATTCCTAAAAAAATCTCAAACAGCAAGCAGGGAGGAACCGCCCAGCTGGCGCCCGATACCTGGCCTGCTGGCCCGCTGCCCTACTTTACTTCCACGGTTGCGCCGGCATCGGTGAATTTCTTCTTGATGGTCTCGGCCTCTTCCTTGCTCACGCCTTCCTTAATCGGCTTCGGAGCGCCATCGACCAAGTCCTTGGCTTCCTTCAGCCCGAGGCTGGTGACTTCGCGTACTGCTTTGATCACGTTGATCTTGTTGGATCCGGGCGCTGCGAGAATCACTGTGAACTCGGTCTTCTCTTCGGCTGCCGGGGCCGCCGCGGCGGCGCCGCCACCACCTGCCACCATCACCGGCGCCGCGGCCGCCGCCGAAACCCCCAGTTTCTCCTCCAGCAACTTGACGAGCTGCGAGGCCTCGAGCAACGTCAAGCCTTGAATCTGATCCGCCATTGCGTTAATGTCCGCCATCTTTCGACTCCTTGGGTATTCAAAAATTCGGATACGGCCGGCTTCCGCCCGCCGCGGGGCCCATCATGCCCCAAACTTGTTTGCCTTCACGCCTTGATCCACCACCACCGCCAGATTTCGTCCGACCGCATTCATGGCCGTGACCAGCCGCTGCGCCGGAGCGTTCATCATGAACAGGAGCCGCGCCAGGACCTCTTCCCGGGACGGCAGGGTGGCGAGGTCGTTGATGGCCCGGATGTCGATCACCCGGCCTTCGACGAGCCCGGCCTTAAACGTGAAACTCGGGTTATTCTTGGCGTACGCGGTCAGCGCCTTCGCCAGGGCCACCGGGTCCTTGGAGGTGTAGGCCAGCGACGTCATCCCGCGCAACCCTTTCAGCACCCCCTCGGCGGCCGTTCCTTCTGAAGCCTTCTCCGCCAGGTTGTTCTTGATGACCCGGTATTTGCCGCCCGCGCCGCGTACCGCTTTGCGCAATTCGAAGTCCTGGTCCACGCGCAGCTTCTGATAGCCGGTGACAAACAGGTTCTTCGACTGTTCCAAGTCTTTGCGCAAGGCCTCAATGTCTTTCTTCTTGTCGTCCTTGTTCTTCATGAAGACACCAGTCCGGTTCTAAGCCGTCGCTTTCACGCTGAAGGGCGCGGTATCGATGGCCACTCCTGGGCTCATCGTGGAGCAGAGCGTCGCGCTCCGCACATACTTGCCTTTGGCGACGGCCGGCTTGGCCTTGATCACAGCCGTGATCAGAGTGGCCGCGTTCTCCACCAGTTTGCCCGCCTCGAAACTCATCTTGCCCACTGGGGCATGAATGATACCAGTCTTGTCCACTCGGAATTCGACCTTGCCCGCCTTCACTTCCTTGACTGCCTGGGCCACGTTTTGCGTCACGGTGCCGGTCTTGGGATTCGGCATCAGGCCGCGCGGCCCGAGAATCTTGCCGAGTTTGCCAACCGACCGCATCATGTCCGGCGTCGCGATCATGGCGTCGAAATCGGTCCAGCTCTCCGACTGGATCTTATTCACCAGGTCTTCGCCGCCCACGAAATCGGCGCCGGCGTCCTGGGCTTCTTTCTGCTTGTCGCCGCTAGCGACCACCAGGACCTTTTTCAACTTGCCGAGGCCATTAGGCATCACGACGGTGCCGCGGACCATCTGATCCGCGTGCTTGGGATCGACGCCCAGGCGCATATGGACTTCGACCGTCTCGTCGAATTTCGCGAACTTGATTTTCTTAAGCAGAGGAACGGCTTCTTCGAGTTGATACTCGCGCGCCTCGACTTGCTTGCGTGCAGATTGATAGTGTTTACCCGGTCGGCGTGCCATAGTACCTCATTGGTCCAAGCGGTTCGTCGCGAAAAAGGCAAACGAACCTCCCACTGAGCCTGATCAAAGGAACAGTCACGAGTGTAGCAAACCAGCCGAAGCGGTGTCTACTCCACGCCTCAGACCCAGTCAGACCCAACTCAGACCCAGCGCCCAACACAACCGTGGAAGGTTGCAGGCGAAATTCCTTGCGGACGGTTGCGCTAGTAGGGTTAGGGTAGTCGAGAGCACCCATAGGGCTCATGGGCTAGCCAAATCCGACCCCGTCACGGATCACCAGGCCGATTGCTCAACTCGACGATCTTCGTGCCACCAGCATCTCGCCCGATGGGTAAGCCAACCTGCCCCGGTTATCAGCCTTGCCTGCCGGGCCAAGGGGACACTTCCGCCTCTGGGTTAAACTGGAGGCAACACGGTCTCCGAGCCGTTGGCCACGCCCGCCGCGGTCCCCAAGGCCGAGCGCGAAGGCGCCGCAAATTCCAGCAACTCCACCTGGAGTCCGTCAAGACCGATACCGAGATCTGCAGCTTGCGCCCGACCGCGGAGGCGCCGTGTGGGTCAGCAGGCCCGCTTCGATCACGGGCGGTGGACGATCTATTTGCCGGCGGAGCTGGAAGTCACCACCAAAGCAGTTCGACCGACGGCGGAAGCGATCGGCGGCGACATCGCGGAAAGCGAGCGGAAGATCCAGCGAGCTCGGAGCGTTCGATCTGACGGCCGTGATCGGAGAACGATTCGCATGCTGACAGTGATGTGCAAATGGATGGGCCCCGGCCGTCCCCGTCGTGAACCAACCGTACCACTTTGCTCAGACCCCTGCGAATTGCTCGCGAAAAGCGAGGGATTTTCCACACCTAACCCGCGCGTCTTCCGAACCCTTAGACGTCCCCGATCTCGCCGGGACGTGCGACCAGGGCGGTCGCGATCGCCGCCGCGAACCTCTGCCAGCTTTCGGTTTCCACTTTCAACTGCTTGCGCCCCGCAGCCGTGAGCCGGTAATACTTGGCGCGCCGGTTGTTCTCCGACGTTCCCCAATCGGTGCCCAGCAGCCCCCGGCTTTCCAGCCGGAATAAAGCCGGATAGAGCGCGCCCTGCTCGATTTTCAGCGCGCCGCCGGTGATGTGCTGGATACGCAGCAGCACGCCGTATCCATGTTGCTGCCCCAAAGACACGGCCTTGAGGATCAGCAGGTCCAGTGTGCCGGGAAGCAGCTCTGCCGCGCTCTCCTTAGTCATTTAGGAGAAGCATAGCTCCACTCTCCTAAGCTGTCAAGGAGAAGAAACCCTCGCATTGGGCCAGAAACGGCCAAGCTTCCGCGCGTGCCGCCGGGCGCGCATGAGCCGATCAGAATGAGTCGGGGAGCGCCTTCAGGCTACTCAGGCGCCCAGTCTCGCCCTGCGCGCGGAGGCTTCGCGCGCGATCCAGTCGCAGTTGAGAAACCCGAAGAACGGCAGCGCTGCCGCAGGCAGGGCGGCGCGCAGGTAGAGAACGGGACTGGCAGCATCGCGCACATCGAGGCACCCACCATCAGAGCGTCCTGTCGGCCGCATACGCCGCCACAAACCCTACTGACGAAACCCCTCGCCAGGATGAAAAGGCCAGGACGAAGAGGGCAATCCAACAAAACAACAGGCCGGCCAACGTCAAGGAGCACTGCTCACCCAAGATCCAAGCGTGATCCGTCCCAGACGCGCTCGGAGCCAAACAGCTGGGGAGAACCACCACATGGACCGCCAGCAGAATCACGACACAACGACGGGCGCCGCGTCACCCACATCTACGCCAGTACGACTACGCCCCACAAGACGGGAAGCAAATGCGCTCGCCACGCCCCGGCGGCCCACCCGGCGACCATGCGACCCCGAGTGAGTCCCCTCCGAGACAACTCGCATCGCCCGCAAACACCATCCCGGGCTCAAGTAAAAGTTGAAGAAGTCCGAGAGCGAAGGCTGTTCAGGAGGTTCCAGAGCCTCGACCGCCCAAGCGTTTCAGCAAACTAAAAGTTCCCCATCGAATTACCAAGACGGTCGTCGGTTACGGAAAGAAGAAGGCAGGATCGAGTCGACTGCGGCGCTCGTCGGTGAACTGAAAGTATTGCTTGATGTCCGCGGCCCGCGGCATGGCCCGGGCGACTTCGCATCCGCGCGCCCCGGATGACTCTCGATGAAGAGTTCCATTTTCTTGCGGTTGGGTCCTTGCAAGGTTCTAACTCGTAACCGGAAGCCCGTTCCGGTCATCTATATGTGCATGTCACGGCGCCAAGCCTTTATAGTCCTTTTGTTTCCAATCGCAGCGGTGGCGCTTGCGCAGGACGGCACGGTGCAGAGCGCTCCCGCGCAGGATAAACGTGTTTTCGGTGTCATCCCGAATAATCGCACCACCGAAGGGTCATTGCCCTATAAGCCGATCTCCACAAAACGCAAGATAGGCATCGCCTTCAAGGATTCCTTTGACTGGCCCGTCTACCCCACGTCCGGCTTGTTTGCCAGCCTTTACCAACTCGATGGTCAGAACCCGTCCTTCGGCCAAGGCATGGCCGGCTACGCCAGGCGTTTGGGCACGGCTTACGGGGACCAGGTGATCGGCAACATGATGACCGAAGGCTTCATGCCAAGCCTGCTCCATGAGGATCCCCGTTATTTTCGCGTCAGCGACGGTTCCAAGAAATCCCGGCTCGCGAAAGCGCTCTTGCAAATTCTCGTGACGCACACCGATTCCGGGGGCCGCACCTTTAACTTCTCTGAATGGGGAGGCAATGCCGTAACCGCGGCCATTTCGAACGCCTATTATCCGGATTCTCGCAGCGCCACCGAAAACCTGGAGAAGCTTCTCATCTCCTGCGGAACCGACGCATTATCGAACGTGCTCAAGGAATTTTGGCCGGATGTGAAGCGGCGTTTTCAGCGGAAACACGAAGGCCCCGAACACTGACAGAGACTGAGTTTACGCTTCTTCCTCCGGTCCCTCAAGCACGCAGATGTCGTCCAGGTTCCGGTATTTTTCAGCGTAGTCCAGGCCGTAGCCGACGACGAACTGATCGGGAATCTGAAAGCCGACGTACGTTACCGGCACTGTCCTCACACGACGTTCGGGCTTGTCAAGTAGCGCGGCAATGCGCAGCGATTTTGGTTTCCTCTGCTCGAGCACGTGCATCAGGTAGTTCAGGGTGATGCCGCTATCGACGATGTCTTCGACCACCAACACGTCGGCGCCTTCAAGGGAGATGTCGAGGTCCTTGGTGACCTTCACTTCGCCCGACGTGCTCTTGCCCTTGCCGTAGGTGGAGATGCCCATGAAATCCACGAACACGTCGCGCTTCATGGCGCGCGCCAGATCGGTCAGGAAAAAACAAGCGCCCTTCAAGATACAGATGAAGTGCAGATTGCCGTCTGGATAATCGCGCGAAATCTCTTCGCCCATCTCGCGAATGCGCGCCTGGATCCTGTCCGCCGGCAACAAAACCCGCAACTTCGAGTCTTTCATGAAGTCCACATGGTAAGACGGCGAACGAAAGCCGGACGAGCCTATTTCCTAGGCAGGTGCGGAGCGTCCTTCTCGTTTTCCAAGCAGATGGCGTCCAACAGTTCGGTGTCCAGCACGGCGGTCTGACGCACCAGGACGGTCCACGGCCTTGTGTAAGCCTTGGCATCGTTGACCGTGATCTCGATCTCTAGGTTTCCGAAATCGGGCCTGCGGAACCGTTCGGTGACCCGGGCGGCACTGGTGAGCGGGTCGCCACGGGCATCGAGCCACTGATCATCGCGAAACCCAAGGGACTCGACAACCAGACGATCACCTTCCCAATGCCCGCTGGAATAGCCGTTCCAAGAGGGCTGCGGATCCTCGGGCAGCGGACGGCCGTCGGTGAAGATCTGCCGGTAGCTGGCATTGTATTCGTCGAGGACCACCAGCAATTGTGGTGTCTCGACGATCTTCTTCATGGTCGGCAGCAGGTGCATGCGCGGGCCGCCCGGGGTGATGCAGTGCGTGTATGGATCCGTTCCCGCTCTTCGCTTCATAGCGTCGAGGGCCCACTCGGAGTATGGCAACGGGTCCTTGAGCCCATAGGCCAGATTCGAGAACTGCCGCGTAATAGGCAGATCAGTGCAGACGCGATCGACATCGTTGCACGGAAGCGGGTCGGCAGGCTGCCACATTCCGGAAAAGTCGGGCTTGCCGGCGGCCGTGCGGGGAGCCGCTGCAGTCAAGTCGGGGCGTCCGCCCGCGCTGCGGGGAACGTGCGTCGTGGGATACTTCAGCCACTGCGCGGAAAGCGCCGGCGCCAGCAAAGTCACCACCGTCAACCACAACCAATGACCGTTTCGCGTGAGCCGCACGCGGAGATTATATCAACTGCTTGTTCAGAGAGGTGCTTCTAGAGATCACACCTGTGCCCCATGCGGCACTACTCGCGAAGTTATTACCGCTGTGTGTAAACCCGCTAGCGTCGAAATCAGTCTACATCTTTTTGCCTGCGTCGCTCCGCGCTCGTGATTAGCCCGAAACCTTGACGCAACTGTCTCGTCAAGGCGTATCAGGCGCGGCAGCAGTTTCGGGACGCCGCCAGCGTTGGGACGTGGCTGGTGCAGATCGCCGCCAACCTCATTGGCGGCCACGAGGGCGGTAACCGTCTGAATTTTGGGCGGGAACAAGCCACCGTCATTTGGAGCGCCGTGGGCCGTCTGTCCGAGACGCACCGCACAGTGTTTCTCCCCTGCGATTCGCCGAAGACTTGGCCTCCGCGAGATCGCGGCCGTAACTCGATTACGCGAAGGCACCGTGAAGAGACATTTATTCTGAGCGCTCCAGAGCGTAAGGATCAGGCTGGAGGAAACGCATGAGCCGGCACTTGTCATCGCGCCGGATTTCGCTGTACCTGAGCGGCCGTGCTCACGCACAGGATCTGCGGCATGCGCAGAAGTGTTTCGTACGCCGGCCCGACCTCGCGCGTCTCGAATCCTCGCTCGCCCCGGGTTCGCGACTACGTCCGGCGATGGAGCGGTCCAGTCAGCATGGGATCCCAAGGGAACGGATAGATCATACGGATAGATCATTATGATGCCAAGCATCGGAAACGCTAACGATTACCTGGAACGCTGGCTAGCCTCAGCGTCGCTCGACGCACCGTGGTACCGCAGGGTAGTGGAGAACTTCCGGTAAAGCCATTCACCCACTCGAGCCTCCACCTTTCGCAGAGACGTCGTGCGCCGTCCACGTCAACAACATCTCGGGCCTGGTTCCTATGGCTAGTCCTCCAGACACTAGCATTTAGGTGAAGCCTGAAACCGATCGAGCACCCACCCCGTTCCTTATTAATGTGCGGATGATTCTGGCCCTTGCCGCCTGTGGTGCGGTCTCGGCCTTTTCTCAGGAGGCGCGGGAGATCGTCCGCAAATCTGTGGAGCTCGATCAAGCCAACTGGCTCCGCATGGCCGACTACACTTGGTTCGCCCACTCTCGCGAGCGTCATTTCGATTCGCGGAATCGAGTTGCCTCCGAGCATGAGGAGGGCTGGGAAACCATCATCCTAGGCGGCGAGCCGTACCGTCGCACGCTGGAGCGCGATAACCAACCGTTGCCGGCCGAAGAGGAGCGGAAAGAACAAGCGAAGCTGGATCGAGCGGTCGAGCGGCTGGACAAGGAGACACCCGAGCAAAAGCAGCGCCGTCTGGCCGAGTACGACAAACAGCGGCGGCGCGAGCGCGAGTTCCTCCTTGAGGTTCCCGATGCTTTTGATTTCCGGCTGGATGGCGACGAGACGGTGGATGGTCAGAATGTCTGGATGATCTCGGGTGTTCCAAAGCCGGAGTATCACGCCAAAACCCGAGACGGCCGGGCCTTGCTGAAGATCCGGGGCAAGCTGTGGATTGAAAAGGCCGGGTATCAATGGGTCCGGCTGGAAGCGCAAACCACCGCCACGATTTCGTTTGGCCTGTTCCTCGCCCGGCTCAACCCTGGCGCGAGCCTGGTCTTCGAACAGACCCGCGTCAACAACGAAGTCTGGTTGCCCAAGCGCGAGTGGCTGCGCGGCAGCGGCCGTATCGGATTGCTGAAGCGGGTGGCCGAAGATCAGGAAATCACGTGGAGCCACTACCGCAAGTTCCAGGTTGACTCGAAAATCGTGCCGTAACGCTGGCGGGAGGATCCACCCTTGTGCCCGCGCATGGCGTGGCTCATGACTCGCCGATCACCAGGGCGCGCTGCGCGCCCGCACAAGACCGAGAAGGTGTGAATTGAGGTCCGGCCGGTAACCATAACCGACAGCGAATCCGGATCGCTTCTGCAGCGTGCAGGATGCGGCCACACTTAAATTTGGGGGCGGAGCATCGGGAGCCAAAGCGTGGGCTGGATCTGGGCGCGTTTTTGTTTGAGCCGATCCGCGCCGTCGAGGGTACGCCGGTTAAGTCGCCGATCAATCCGCGGTTGCTGAGCAGCTTCTGAGCGTTTTCATCACCGCTTGCGGGTCGTTTTCGCCAATGAGTCTTCGGGTTTCTCATACCGTTCGTCTACGAGGTCGCACCAGAAGTCATTCCGTACATTCTCGCCAGTAGCGCGGAAGAACGTTTTCCACAAGAGGTCTCTGCGCTCGGCGAGCCGCCATTCTGGCCGCGAACTAGACCTGCTCACGACTCCAGTTCTCCTGCCATCAAGTCATCCACATAGCACCATAGCCATGACTCGCCGGGCTCGATGGAGCGGATCAAGGGATGCTTCGTTGCGTGAAAGTGCCGGGTGGCGTGCTTGTTCTTGGAGGAATCGCAGCAACCCACGTGGCCGCAGGTCAGGCATAGCCTAAGGTGCACCCAGGTATCGCCCGTTTTCAGGCACTCCTGGCAACCTTTCTGACTGGTGTGCCTTACCCTGATCTGATCGAGATGAGTGCAGCGCTCCGCCATAATCAGGCCTCCAGAACCGCGCGATTCCATTTGCCAAGCCGTGCTCCGGCATCGTACGTACTCTCCAGAAATTGATACAACACGTCCTCGGGCGAATCCGCGCGGCGCACGTCGTCGTACATCAAAATAAATTCCGAGAGTTGCGGGTCCCATCGAGCGGTGGCAGGGCGAATCGGCTCCGCCTCTATGCCGGCCGGCTGAGGAACCGTATACGAATAATAGGCCGGGCCCTCGACCGCTCCTCCGCCCGGCCAGAAGCCGGCGCTACAGACCTCGTGCGAATAAGCCGGGCCGCTGATGACACCCGGACGGCGCGGCGCGACCCGCCCCGAAAACCGGGTACACGCCAGGTCGAAGGCACCCCAAAAGAAATGGACCGGGCTGCATTTGCCGACGAACTTCGCGCGGAACCGCTCGAGCACTTTCGCGCTGGATACCAGGATGCGCCAGAAACGCTGCGCGTATTGTGCATCATAAAAACAATGCGCGGAGTCCTGATCGAAAGGGACACGATCGGCGACTTCCTGGGGTGCGAGATTGATCGTGACCACGATGCCGAGAGATGCCAGACACTCGAAGGTACCAGCGTAGAATGCGGCCACCGACTCGGGTTGCAAGGGACGCGAGACGCCGGCGCCCCAACTGGTCCAGATGCGTAGCTGGTGCTGCTGGAAGTCGAATTGGACTTCAAAGAGGCCGGCGGCGTACGGCACCGGGCCGGTCGTCAACCCGTGCGAGTTGACGTATAGCGTGACGTGCCACCAGTGATTCAGCGGCGGTGCCAGTGCCATCCGGATCTTGCCGGCGATCTGCGTCCACATGTGGAGCGTGCGGTAGGTGTCCTGCCATTCTCTTAGAGGCAGAGGGGGCCAAAGCGCCAGGTCAGGCATAAGACCCAGTGTCGCAAAGATTCGCCTCCGCCAGCTTACCGGTGGCTGGTCTGGTAGTGCTCGGCCAGCAGGTCGAGACCGAAGTCGCCCTCGAAGTCGCGCCACACACTGTGAATGTGATTGGCGTTGTCCTGTGTTTCGTCGAACTCGATGAGAAAGGCTGGCGTTTGGATGCGATAGTAATGCAGGTCGTGGCGGTGAGTACCGCCCGACCAAGCGAAGTACGAGTTCGCCTCCCCCTTGCGAAACTGCTGCATGCGGGCTTCCGCGATCGCCGGAGGAAAATTCGTCGCGTATTCGTTCACCAAATCGGTAAGGATCTCCTTCTGTTTGGGGGTCAACTTCGAGACTGCCAGACCGCTCGGCTGGCCTTTGAGCGCGGCCTTGCGGGCGTCGGAAGTGAGAATGTCCTTGTACGCGGTTTTGTCTACCACCGCCGCCGCGCGCTCGGTGTCGGTGAGCGACTGCATGAAATCGTACGCCAAGTCTTCCTCGCGCATCAAGGCCCGCAGGCCTGCCCGCGGACCTTCCTTGACCTCCGCGGGATTGGCGCCAAAAAAGCTCGGGCTTGAGGCGATGCGGCCATTCGCCACGGTCCAGTTCAAGCTGATGTGGTGCCCTTCAAAGCGATAGCCCCAGGTCCCCTGTTCGGAGGGCTCGCCAAAAATCCAGACGTGGTAGTTCTCCGGATCCCGTTCCGGCCCCGATCCCCTCTCGGCATCCTTGAGGATTTGCTCGAGGCTCATGATGGTGTGCGCCTTGATCACGCCCTGCTGCGACAGGCCGGCGGACATCAACGCTTCGGCGAGATGTTTTTGCGGCGGGGTCATCTCGCGCAGGGCCACACCCTTGCGCTCGATCGGGATGAAGTGCCAGTTCAGCCTTTCGTCGGTGGCGAACGGAAACACCGTGCGCGCACGCTGCTCAGGCGTCAGCGCGTTCAGATATGCCTTCGCCGCCGTGCTCATTACACTCTCCGGACGCGTGCGCTCGTAGGCTGCCGTCAAAAGCCCAGCGGCGCCAAAGATGATCAGGAAACGCTTCCACTCACGCAAGGCCCACCTCCAGAAATAGAGGAGTATACACCCAACCACCACCTGCATGCGGGAGACCGAGGAGCTTGACTGGAGCTTGACGGGACAGGAAATCTCAAGGGGCGAGAGAGGAGTCGTTGGGCCGATGCCTAGAGCGACACCGCCGGACAGAACGTGCCGCTTATAGTACGATACGGACAGGAGCCCTTCTGAAAACAGGAGACGTCAAAGAACCCAGGAAACGATCAGCCGAAACCCCCACCTGGCTTTTTGCGGTCCGCGCCGCGGAGTCAAAAAAGGCCACCGACATTAAGGTCCTGGATCTCACCGGCATCACTTCCTTCGCGGACTTCTTTGTAATTTGTACGGGCGCCAATCAGCGCCAGATTCAAGCCATCGCCGACGAAGTCGGACTCGAGCTCAAGAATCAGGCCGGCGAGTTGCCCATCAGCATAGAAGGCTACAATCAGGCGGAGTGGGTCCTTGCCGATTACGGCGACCTGCTGATCCACATCTTTTCCCCGAAGGCGCGGGAATACTACAGCTTGGAACGGCTGTGGCGCAGCGCGAAGACGCTGGAAATTCCGGCTGCGTGACATCGACGCTCAAGACTTGCCGGCGCCGGCCGACATGAAGGTCTACGTTTATTACATCGGCAGAGCGAAGGATCCCCACGCCAATGCTCTGACCAAGGAGTTTCTGGAGCGAGCAGCGCGCTATAACACCGTCGAACTGCGCGAAATCCGCCCCGACCGCATCGATCTTTGGGGCAAGCACCCGTCCGGCCGCAAAATCCTGCTCGATCCGGCGGGCAAGATGGTAGACTCAGTCGAGTTCGCGGCGTTGGTCTCGAAAGCGGTCACCGAAGCCCGCGACCTGGTTTTTGTGCTAGGTGGCCATGATGGTCTGCCGAAGGGTTGGGCAGCGCGCGCCGACCTACGGCTCTCGCTTTCCCCGCTGACGTTTCCACACGAATTGGCGCGGGCTGTACTGGCCGAGCAGATCTACCGCGCCTTCGCAACCTTGCGAGGCCATCCGTACCCGCGTTAACGTTGTTGTTTAGATGTCGTGGTTTAAGCGGGACAAACAGGCGGGTGCGGCGCTGCCCAGGCTCGAAAACGGCGAACGCCGGGTGCGCACCGAAGGGCTCTGGCAGAAGTGTGAGGGGTGCCGTCAGATCATCTGGAAGAAAGACCTGGAAGCCAACTGGTGCGTCTGCCCGAAGTGTGGAAACCACTCACGCATCGACGCCATCACGCGCCTCAAGCTGTTGTTCGATGATGGCGCCTATCTCGAATTCGATGCCGGTCTCTCGTCTTCCGATCCGCTGGGCTTCGTCGACAACCAGCCCTACCGCGAGAAGCTCCAAGCTACTCAGGAGGCCACCGGTCTTTCGGATGCCCTCATTTCCGCTTCGGGAAAGCTGGACGATCGGGCGGTCCATATCTGTGCCATGGAATCGCGTTTCATCGGTGGCAGCATGGGATGCGTGGTGGGAGAGAAGATCGCGCGCGCCATTGAGCGCGCCATCGACAAGCGCACACCGCTGATCATCGTCTCCGCCTCCGGAGGCGCGCGCATGCAGGAAGGCGCCATCAGCCTGATGCAGATGGCGAAGATTTCAGCGGCACTGATGCGGCTGGACGAAGCCCGCCTGCCCTATATCAGCGTTCTCACCGACCCGACCACGGGAGGCGTCACCGCCAGCTACGCTATGCTCGGCGACCTCAACATCGCCGAACCCGGGGCGCTAATCGGCTTCGCTGGCCCGCGCGTTATCGAGCAGACCATTCGCCAGAAGCTGCCCGAGGGTTTCCAGCGGAGCGAATTTCTGCTTAAGCATGGCATGCTCGACGCCGTGGTGCCAAGGCTGGAATTGAAGTCGTATATCTCCAAAGCTCTTAAGTTTTTCGCTGCTTAGTCCAGAACAGCCCTGTGAACTATCCCGATTCGGTACATTTTCTCTACGCGCTCGGCAATGAAATTAAGACGGCTAAGTTCGGGCTGGAACGCATCCGCACGGTGCTGGCCGCGCTTGGTGATCCGCAAGACCGCTGCCGGTTCGTGCACGTGGCCGGCACCAACGGCAAGGGTTCCACCTGCGCCATGATCGAATCGGCCCTACGGGCGAGCGGCCGCCACACCGGCCTGTTTATTTCGCCGCATCTCAACGAGCCGACCGAACGGATCTGCCTGGATGGAGAACCGACGCCCACCGATCGGTTCACCGAGGCCTTCAACCGGGTACACGCGACCGCCGAAGAGCTGCTGAATGCCGGTACCATCGACCTGCACCCGACCTATTTTGAGACCGTGACCGCCATGGCGTTCCTGATTTTCGCCGAATCGCCGACCGATACGGTCGTGCTCGAAGTGGGCTTAGGAGGCCGCCTCGACGCAACCAACGTGGTGCGCCCGGAGCTTTGCGTCATCACGCAAATCGATTTCGATCACGAAGCCTTCCTAGGGATCAGTCTGGAGGCCATTGCTGGGGAGAAGGCCGGCATTCTGAAACGCGGGGTGCCGGCCGTTTTTTCGCGCCAGCGGCCGGAAGTCGGACCGGTGCTTGAGTCGCGTGCTGCCGAGCTTGCGGTTCCGGTCTCGCGTACCAGCGACTGGGCGGTCTCCGATCTCGAACTCAATGCCTGCGGCAGCCGCTTTACGCTCTCTGGGCCGCAGGCGCTCCATGTCCAGTGCCCACTCGCCGGTGAACACCAGGTGGAAAACGCGGCTTCGGCTGCCGTAGCTTTGACGAATCTGGATGTGCCGGTTCGTGCGATCGAGAGCGGCATCGCGCGCGCGCGCTGGCCGGGGCGTCTGGAACAGATCTGCCGTGATCCGGAAATTGTGATCGATGGCGCTCACAATCCCGCCGGTGCGCGGGCCCTGGCCTCGTACCTCGATCGATTCTATGCGCGCCGCCGCGTGCGAATGATCTATGGAGCCATGCGCGACAAAGCGGTCGAAGAAGTCTGCGGCATCCTGTTCCCGCGAGCCGCCCAGGTGATCGTGACGGCACCCCAGCAGCCGCGGGCGCTATACCCTGAGGCGGTCTTGCAAATCACCGGGCACCCCGATCTCCGCACGGCGCCCGGCTTGCGGGAAGCGCTCGAACTGATGTCGGATACCCGCCCCGAAGATGCGATCTTCATCACCGGTTCGCTCTACCTGGTGGGCGAAGCGCGCGCGTTGCTCGGAACCCGCTCATGAGTCTGCTGCGCTCGATGCTGTTCTCGACGCCGCTGTTGGTCCTCGCCACCATCGTGATGTGGATTTGCTCTATGATCGCTTCCGTCTTCGACCGTTCGGGCCGTGGGCAGCACCGAATCGCCCAGATCTGGGCTCGGATCCTGCTGGCGGTGAGCTTCATCCGAGTGCGCGCCGAAGGTCTCGAAAAACTCGATCCTCGCGCCAATTACGTTTTCGTGGCGAATCACGCGAGCTATATGGACATCCCGGCGGTGTTGTCGAGGCTGCATTACCAGTTCCGCTTTTTCGCCAAGACCGGGCTCTACCGGATTCCCTTCCTGGGATGGCATCTGCATCGTGCCGGGCATCTGAGGGTGGACCGCTCCAACGCCCGGAACCGCCTCAAGAGTATGAACGAGGGAGCGCGCGCATTAGCCGGAAACGGGATCTCGATGCTGCTGTTTCCCGAAGGGGGGCGCACCAAAGTCGGTTTGAGGGAATTCAAGGAAGGCGCCGCGTACATTGCAATCAAGGCGGCGGTGCCGGTGGTGCCGGTTGCCATCCGGGGACTTCGCGAATGCCTGCCGATGGGCTCCATGCACATCCGTGCGGGAAAGGCCGTGTTGCGTGTGGGCGCGCCGATCGTGACGGCGGGGCTGAAACTTTCCGATCGGGAAGAATTGACACGACGGCTGCACGGAGAGATCGAGCGGATGTTGGAGGGATGATCTAAAGCGGTCGAGCGTTGCGGGCCGGCGTGACTACGAGACCAAATCTCGCGGAATGGTCGCCCTGCCGCCCGATGGTCGGTCGAGCGCAACTTATGACCCTCGCACCCGGCCCCGCCTCTGCGACAACAGTCCCTAAAACGTCGCAATCGGATTCAAGACCGATGCCGTCGCCTTCGGAACCGCGGCCGGAGCAGCCGTCACCAGGAACTCTGAGCGCTGTCGCCGGTTCGCCTCGCGGCCAATTAATTCCAGATCGCAATTATCGAAGATTGGCATGCCCATCGAAACGATCACGAATTCGTGGATCGGCTGCGGAACTCCATCTACCCCGGACGACCTCCTGCGCTCCGTCGCCGCCCAATATCGCGACATCGCGCGCCTTAAGCCAACGCGCGCAGGAGGCGTACAATCCCGCCAAGCCGGCTTCCCTGACACTCCAGGGTCCCTTGGCGTCCCGGCGTGCCCAACGGCCCGTTCGGATGAAAACCACGCCGCCCGGTCTAACCTTGAGGTGGGCTTTCCTTTCCCAGGCGTCCAGATCCTCCGGGTAGATGGCTGTGCCGGGTTCCAGATAATCCACGCCCTTCGGTCGCGCGATATCCATCAAGGCGCCGCGGGTAATAATGCCGTTCTTGTAGTTGAGGATGCCGTTTTTGCCGGCGCCCTCGTCCGTCACTTCTTCCATCGGATAGCCGTTATACATCTCGCCTTGTAAAAGAAGTGGCACAGCGTATCCATGTGCGTGTGGGCAGTGTCTTTACAGGAGATAAAGAACGTGTCGGCGCTGCCGCAGAAATCGCCGCTCTGGTTTCTCACCCCGACCCGCGTCATCTGATGAACGAAGGGCGCCCTATTGTCCACGGCTTTCGGTCTCTCGATCGCGGGCCATCGAGAACGACACGCCCTCCTTGACCAGAGCCATCGCCTGCTTCCGTTTGCCCGGCGTGATGAGGTTCACCGTACCCACCTGATCATCCTTGCCCCACCGGCCCCAATTCGACAATTCGGTCATCCACCGATCGAACATCTCGTGGGTGACCTTTTGATGCGACTGAGCCTCGACGGGACGCCTGAGAGATGAAACAAGGATCCAATCTCCAAGAACAGCTTTGGCGAACGAACTGGCGAGCGCGGTGTACGTTTTTCAATAGCGGCATGAACCTTTCTCCATTTTGGTTGATAGATGGCCACAATTGAGATCACGCTACCGCCACGCTTCGGTGAAGGGAACCGCGCGGTCGATCGGCTGCGGCGGGTGACGTCGCATCACAACTCGATTCGCGGCCGCCCCCACCAAATCCGAAGGCTCCTCGGCGTAGGTCCGCCGGTGCATGAGACTATAGTCGCTACGCAACAAAGCGAAGCGGGATTGGACCACCGGAGAGGAGATCAGGCATGTCATTAACGTCATTTGTCCCAACGCCGAAGTTTGAGGAATACAGGGAGCGCTTCAAGGAACATTACAAGCTGGAACGCCGCGCCGACGGCGTCATTTTGGTGCGGGCTCACACCAAGGGAGGGCCGATACAGTTGAGTGTCGAAAATCATCGCTCCGTCGGGCAACTCTTTAAGACCCTCGGCGCCGACCCCGAGAACGAAATCATGATCTTCGCGGGAACCGGCGAGGACTTCATGATGGATGCAGATCCGGAGGGCTTCAGACTAGAAAAGGAGGACCTGGCCTACTGGGCTTATGAATACGCTTACAAGGACGGCCGGATTAACGTCAGCTCGCTCATCAACGATCTGGAAATCCCAACCATTGGCGTCCTCAACGGCCCCGGCTTCCACACCGAGATTTGCCTGATGTGCGACCTCACGATCTGCAGTGAGGACGCGATCCTCTTCGATCTCCACTATGACATAGGTTCGGTACCAGGCGATGGTATTCACAGCTGCTTCCAGGAGTTGCTGGGAGTCAAGCGAGCCGCCTACGCGTTGCTGACGGGCCAAGCGATCGACGCCAAGACGGCGTTGGAATATGGGATGGTCAACGAAGTTGTACCGACCGGCAAGCTTCTCGAGCGGGCCTGGCAGCTTGCCGATCACATCATGACACAGCCACGCACGACCCGGCGTCTTACCACCCAGATCGTACGGCGTCCGTGGCGGCAGAGGATCAGCAACGACCTGGACGGCGGCTTTGGTATCCAGATGTTCGCGCATCTCGCCAAAAAGGAGCCGGCGCACGGCAGGGACCATATCAGATCAAAAGTCGCGTACGTTCGGAAGGGCAGGAAGAACAACTTCGATTAGCCTGTCCGTTTATCGAAATGGGTAGACGGGAGGCGGTGAGTCCGCCAGTTGTCGCCAACGGCGGGGCAGAGGGCGGGCAGAGGTGGTCCAAGCGAAGCGGTCGGCATTCTGCTCGAGTAGAATTATGAGGCGCAGTGTCGTAGGAGGTAATCAATGAATTCGAAAGGAACGCTGCTAATCGCCGCTGGTCTGACGGGCCTGCTGGTTCTCGTATCGGGCGCGCAGAGCGGGCGCTACGGGGTCGACTCTCAAAAACGTAAACCCGTCTCAATGACCCGGCTTTATACCGGACCAGACGGCCAGACGCACGCCGAGGAGATGCAGGCCAGGTTCACCGCAGGCAGCGCCAACGAGGTCTTCAAACTGATGGCGATCACGGGAGCGGAGTTGCATCGCGCGGCGCCCGGCACGGTTATTGATTGGCATACTGCTCCACGCCGGCAATACGTGATTACTCTCAGCGGCCAGGCCGAGATTGAGGTCGCCGGAGGAAAAAAGATTACCGTCGGTCCCGGGCACATCGATCTGGTCGAAGACACGACGGGCAAGGGCCACATCACGAGGGTCACAGGCAATGAGGAGCGCGTAACGCTCCAACTTCCACTTTCAGAGCAGGCCAATCGTTAAGTCTGGCCGGCCCGATCCGGCGCTCGTGCCTCGGCAGCCGACCCGTCGTGTATTCGTGGCGATTGCCTTTGTGCTCTGTCGAGTGGTACTTGTGGTCGCCGCCCACCGCATGATTAGGCATCCGGTGGAGCTCGGAACGTTATCAGCTTCGCTGACGCCGTTCTCATCTGGTGCGCCCTCTCGTCGATCACCGCCGATCCGCCACGCGTCGTCGGCGCCAGCATCGGCGACCTGCTAGTTGCTGGTCGCTGCGCCATTCGTGTTCGCCGGACTGGCGATCATCGCGTAGTATTTCCCTGCGCGCAAATGGAGTAAGCCACGGGCCGCTCGGACTCTGGCTTCAAGACCAGGAACGAAACGGAAGCGTGCGGCGATTCCTTCGGCGGCGGGAACTGCGGGGTTGCGTGACGCGCAGTGTACTCCATCTCTGAGAGCGTGTAGACTAGCTTTCACCAGGAGTTGAGGCCATGAACCGATTCGCCAGCGCTATAGCCCTCGCACCACTGTTGTTGTTTCCAGCTCTTACGAATTTTGCTCAGCCAGCCACTGCTGTCGAAAGCACACTGCCCAAGGCTATAAATCCAGATTCGCGAAACAGGCTGTCTTTGATCAAACGTGAAGACCTGGATGAAAGACGGAAGAAAGCCTATGACGCCGCGGTGGCGAGCTACGCTGGAGCAGCGCCACCAATCGGGGCCGAGATACGGCTTCACGGACGCCCGATCAACAATATCCAACTCGAGTCGCCCCTCGGTCATGCTTTGATGCAGCTTGCCATCCTCACCACAGCGCGGGCGCACGACCAGCCTTATGAGTGGTCGCTCCACGAAATGCAGGCGATTGCCGTGGGGCTCGATCCCAGGGTGATTGACCAGGTCCGGAACCGCAAGCCATTGAACAGGGTCGCGGATAAAGAGGCCGTGATCATTCGGATGGGCCGTGAAATCTTCGGCTCCCACAGACTCAGCACCGAGACCTATTCACAAGCATTGAGCCTGCTCGGCGAGAGCAACCTCGTGGATGTGGCCGCATTGATGGCCGACTACGCCCGGACTTCGGCGACGCTGACGGCCTTCAATCAGCAGTTGCCCCCGGGTTGGAAACAATTTCTCCCGTTGCCTTTCATGCAGCCTGACGACATCCACCCCGATTCGAGAAGCCGTCTTCCGCTGATGACTATTCCGGCCCCCAGTCTAGCGCCCGCACTCTACGGCCGCACCATGGCCCCCGAGGGGACTGGGCCTGCACAGATCCGGCAGCACGGCGCAGGTCTGAAATCTCTGGAAGCGAGTGTTGGACGGCCGGTCATCGACCTAGCGATTCTGGTAACGGCCCGCGAGCACGATATGCAGTACGACTGGACCATCAACGAGCTCGCTTCGGTCCGGGATGGTTTGCAACCAGCGACCATCGAAGTCGTCCGAAATCGCCTGTCATTGGCGGACTTGGCCGAAAAAGATGCATGCGCAATCCAATTCGGCCGTGAAC
>JAGWQP010000051.1 GCA_028876805.1 Acidobacteriota bacterium
GATTACGCGACTGACCGTCACAGTCAAGGTCTCGCCTGCCGACCCGGACGGATTGCGCCGTACCTTCGAGACTGCCTATGGGGCCTGCGATTGGATTAGCGAGCAGGCGCATCACAAGGCCTTCCCACAGTTGGCACTCGACAAGCTGGTCTACTACCAAGTCCGCCAGCGCTTTGGTTTGTCCGCTCAGATGGCCGTGCGGGCTATCGGCAAGGTGGTGGATGCCTACGCGCTGGAAAAGCGAACCCAGCGGACGTTCCGAACCGATGGCGCTTTCCCGTACGATGAGCGCATCCTGAGTTGGGATCTGGAATCCGAGACCGTCTCTGTGCAGGCCAAGCAGACCCGTTCCGCCAAACGGAGACTGAAGAAGTTGGCGGGGGGAGAATCGAGTTTCGCTCGCCATGTGAACCACTGTATTAGCAAGCAGATCGTTGGCACGGCTAAAGGCACCGGGGGAGGAATCCGTATGGAAGACCTGAATGGAATCCGCACCCGGGTAAAAGTTAGGCACGGCGAGCGAGGGGTTCTGCACTCGTGGGGGTTCTGGCAGTTGCGCCAGATGATCGCTTATAAGGCGGCACTGGCAGGAGTCCTGGTGGAGTTGGTCGATCCGCGCCACACCAGCCGGACGTGCTCGAAGTGTGGCCACTGTGAGAAGGGCAACCGAGGGAATCAATCTGAGTTTCGGTGTCGCTTGTGCGGAAGGGAAGCGCATGCCGATATCAACGCTGCCGAGAATATCCGGCAGGGCCGCAGTAAAGAGGCCGAACGTGACGTGGTCGAGAATCGTCTGTCGCATTCGTTTCGCTTCAGGCGGCTTTCAGCCGCAGTCACAAGCCCTCACCTTTAGGCGAGGGTGGTTTACTGTTCGACGAACGACTGATCCCAATTGGGCCCACACCCGACCGAGACACTCCTTAAGTCGCTCGATCGGCCGTGGGTCGAATTCGAATCGACCTTCGCATCCGGAGCGGACACCGTCGACGATTCCGGCTCCCTCGAGCACCCGGAGATGCCTGGCGATCGCCTGCCGTGTCAATGTGGAGCCCTCCCTCAATTGGCAATCGAATGTGGCTGCCGCCGCAGATTGCCTCGACACCTATCGAGACATCGAGACCTAGCCGCCGCCGGTACAAGTCGGGGCGGTCCGATTCGGGATATTGTCCGCACGATCGGGCGGCAATTCGAGCAAGGGCCAATTCGGTCGAGGTCGCGCGGCCGGTTGTCGGCCGCCCGTAGGGCCAGCGGGCCGTGGGCGGCGACGAGACTGGCGATGCGGTTAAAGGCACGTCAGCATGAGCTTATCTTACGAGCAGCGCCGCCATCAGTTCGATACCGTCCCAGAGGTTTTGAATGCGGAGATTCTCATTGAAGGTATGCTGATTGTCATCGTGATTGGCGATCGGGACGACGATGGTCCGGGCGCCGAGGGGACGCTCGACGCTGGTGAGCGGAAGGCCGCCACCCATATTCGGAAGCTTGACCGCGGGGCCGCGAACGCTTTCGACCGTGCGAATCACCTCCTGGGAGATCGCGAGATCCATCGGCGTGCGTGTGGCTGGTTCGTCGCCTTTGGCCTCGACGAGGGCGACCTTCGCATGCGCCATCCGCGTTTGTCGATCGGGCAGTGTGTTCACGACGAAGAAGCCTTGCTTGCGGATATGCTCGATTACGCGCTCGGCGGTCTTGCGCGGATCCATGCCTTTGACGAGCCGAATGTCCAGGGTTGCGGTCGCCGTGGCCGGAATCACATTGGAGGCTTGGGTGCCGGTGCGGGAACTGGCCATGCCGCGGATGTTCAGGGAGGGCAGCGTGATCAGTTCCGCGAGTTTCCGAGGAGCACCTTCGGTCGAACCCAGCCCGAACTCCTCGATGAGAGCCGGATCGACGTCCGGCGCCTCGCCAAGAGCCCGCTTCTCGGTCTCGCTCAACGGCTCGATGCCCTCATAAAACCGATCCACAACAACGCGCCCGTTGTCGTCCTTCATCGACGCCAGCAGCTTGGCAAGCATCAGCGCCGGATTCGGTGCCCAATTCCCATAATGGCCGCTGTGCAGTTCGTGGCTGGGTCCATATACCGTGATATTCACCTGGACGACGGTGCGGGCTCCGAAGGCCAGCAGCGGACGGCGGGTCTGATGGACTGGGCCGTCGCACATCAACCAGAGATCGCCCCGAAACAGATCCCGATTAGCCGCAAGAGTCCTCTCCAGGTTGGGCGAACCGGCTTCCTCCTCACCTTCGAATGCAAATTTGAGATTCGAATTCGTTTTGACACCGGCAGCGCGAATCGCATCGATAGCGGTGAGGATTGCGATGATGGACGCCTTGTCGTCTCCAGCCGAGCGAGCATAGAGACGCCACTCGGGATCGAATGGCCTGCCAGACGGTGGAAGGGGAATCACCTGCCCGTCTTTTTCCAGTTGTCCGGTGCGCAGGGTTGGCTCAAACGGCGGCGTGGCCCATTCCTTCGGATCGAGAGGCTGGCCGTCATAGTGCGCATAGAAGACGATGGTGCGGGTGGCGCCGGGCGTCTTGATTTCACCGAACACCACGGGGTTCGAACCGGAAACCGAGATCAGTTGAGAGGCGATTCCACGCTTCTCCATCATTTTCTGAATGAGCTCGGCGTTGCGCTGGATATTGGGGCGGTCGGTGGCGATGTTCGGGATGGAAAGCAGCGATACGAATTCGTCGACAATGGCGTGTTCATGTGCGATCCGCCATTGCCGAGCGGCCTGTGCCGCCGGATTGCTCTGAGCTCTCGCGGCCCCCGCCCAGACGATGACCAAAACCACAGCGCGCTTCATACGCCGCAGTATCCCATAAACGGGGTGGCACAGATTCGATTTGAGATTCTCGGTTCACGGCTGCTGCCTGGTGCTAAGATCGGAATGCTAAGATCGGAAAGATGACCGCCGTTTAGAGCGGGTTCAGGTTTTTTGTTTGCCCGCTTTCACCACTCCGCAGACGGTCTGATCATGATTGAGGAGGGTTATGTGGTGCGCGGGATGGTTCTCGTTGCCGTGACGGGTGCGGCGCTTCTTCCTGGCCAAGCGCTGGGGCGTGTGAAACGAACCGTCACGGATGCGGAGGTCCGCCGCGTTCATGCGGGGGCTATCCTCATCGATACCCACAACGACATTACCAGCCGGACGGTGGCCGGGCTGGATATCGGCGCGCCGCACGCCGATACTCACACTGATCTCGCCCGCATGAAGAGAGGCGGCATGGGGGCGCAGTTTTTCGCGGTATTCGTGGCAGCGTCTTATACCGAGGGCAATCGGGCCGCCAACCGGACGCTCGAGATGATCGATACTGTCAAGCATGATATCGTCGCGCGTTACCCCCGCGATTTCGAGCTGGCCACAACGGCTGAGGACATTCGCCGCATTCACCGCGAGCACAAGATAGCGGCGCTGATGGGGATCGAGGGCGGCCACGCCATCGAAGACAGCCTGCGTCTGGTCCGCGGCTTCTACGACCTAGGCGTGCGGTACATGACGCTGACGCATGCCAACAGCAATCACTGGGCCGATTCTTCGGGCGATCCTAACCAGCCCAATCACGGCCTCTCTGGCTTTGGCAAGGATGTGGTTCGGGAAATGAACCGCCTAGGAATGATCGTCGATATCTCACACGTTTCGGACAAGACATTCTGGGACGCGCTTGAAACCAGCGAGGCGCCTGTGTTTGCCTCCCACTCCTCGTGCCGGGCCGTGAGCGATGTCCCGCGGAACATGACGGACGAAATGATTGCGGCGCTGGCCAAGAAAGGCGGCGTGATTCAGATCAATTTTGCCTGCGAGTTTCTCAACCCGGACGCGGCAGCGGGAGCAGAGGCTCGAAACGAGAAGCTGCGCCCGATGCTCGCGGAGCTGCGGCGGAAGTATGCAACCGACCCGGAAGGGCGCGAGAAGGCCGAGGAGGAAGCGCGGCGGTCGGTGGCTGATCCGCGCATCCACGCGACCCTTGCGGATGTCGTCAAGCACATCAATCACGTGGTCGATATCGCCGGGATCGACGCGGTCGGACTCGGCAGCGACTTTGACGGTGTCGATTGCGTTCCCGACGAGCTCAACGGCGTCGATAAGTGGCCCAACCTGACCCGGGCTCTGCTCGAAGAAGGGTACACGCGCGCCGACATTTTCAAAATCTACGGCGAGAACACGCTGCGCATAATGACCCAGGTGGAGCGCGTGGCAGCGTCGCTCCAGTCGAAAGGCAAGTGAGCGAAAATGCACCGATGGATCGTGCTGCTGGTGGCCGCGGGGGCGAGCGCTCTGGCGCGCCAGCCGGAGCATGCGCGGCATGCCATGGTGGTGGCGGGAGACGCGCTGGCGGTCGATGCCGGCGTCCGGATACTCGAGAGCGGCGGCAATGCGGTCGATGCGGCGGTAGCCGTGGGATTTGCGCTGGCGGTCACCTATCCCTACGCCGGCAACCTCGGCGGAGGCGGCTTCATGCTGATCCGTTTCGCCGGCGGGGGCTCGACCTTCATCGATTTTCGCGAGCGGGCGCCCCAGAAGGCGACGCGCAACATGTATCTGGACGCCGAGGGGCACGTCACGCGCGCGAGCATCGAAGGCTGGCGGTCGTCGGGCGTACCGGGCACGGTGCGCGGCTTGGAGCTGGCGCACCGCAAATACGGCCGCGCGAAGTGGGACGCTCTGGTAGCGCCGGCGATTCGGCTTGCCTCGGCTGGATTTCCGGTGACTTACGCTTTCGCCGAATCTTTAAAGGCGTCGCGCGCCCTCGCCCAGAATCCCGAATCAAAACGTATTTTTCTGAAGGGCGGCATGGGTTACCGAGTAGGCGAGACGTTCGCTCAGCCGGAACTGGCGCTTACTTTAAATCGCATCGCGAAGCTCGGTGCGGCCGATTTCTATGAAGGCAAGACGGCGAGGCTGATTGCAGATGCCATGGCCCAGAAGGGCGGGCTGTTGACGCTCTATGATCTGAACGAGTACCGGGCGGTCGAACGGCGGCCCCTGACCGGAAAGTATCGCGGCTACGAAGTGATTACCGCGCCGCCGCCCAGTGCCGGCGGCATCGGCATCCTTCAGATGATGGGAATGTTGGAGGGCTCCGGCTACCAAAGATCCGGTGCGGGCTCGGCGGCCGCGATTCACTATGTGGCCGAGGTCATGCGCCGGTACTATGCCGACCGCAGCCAGTATCTGGGCGACCCGGACTTTGTTAGAGTACCTCTGGCGGGCCTTCTCGACCCGGCCTACATCCGCAAGCGACGCGCGACGATCGATCCAAACCATGCCACTCCCAGCGCGCAGGTGCGGCCCGGAGGGCCGGCGGCGGGTGAGTCCACCGAAACCACGCACTACGATGTGGTGGATGCTGAAGGCAATGCCGTTTCGGTCACCTACACGCTGAACGGCGGCTACGGCAACGGAATCACCGTGCCGGACGCCGGCTTTCTGCTGAACAACGAGATGGACGATTTTGCCGCCCAGTCCGGTGGAGCGAACATGTTTGGTCTGGTCCAGGGGGAAGCCAATACAATTCAGCCGCGCAAGCGCCCGCTCTCTTCGATGACACCCACCATTCTGACGCGCGACGGGAAACTCTCGATGGTGGTGGGAGGGCCGGGCGGATCGCGCATCATCACCGCGGTGCTCGAGGTGATTCTCAATGTGATTGACTTCGGCATGAACGTCGAGGACGCCGTAGACTTCCCGCGCTTTCACCACCAATGGCAGCCGGACAAGCTGTATCTCGAGCCGGGCTTCTCGCCGGACACGGTGGATTTACTCAAAGCCCGCGGGCACGACGTGGACTGGGGCAGTGGGAACGTGGCCGCGGTGGTAGAGGCGATCGCGAGCGAGCAAGGATGGCTCGAAGGCGCCGCGGACAGCCGCCGCCCCGGGAAAGCCGCCGGCTACTGAACGCTTCGATCGAAGGGAAACGTTACTCGCCACCGGTACAAGCGACAATCCGCTGGTCCGACCTCATCAGGCGGAGTGGTCGACCCCCGCCGTCCGCACGATCAGCCGAGTCGCGAAGCGTGCCTGGCGGAGCGGCCGCCTCAGAGGTCGGCCGAAGATGCTGGAACGCGGGGTTAGCCTCCAACTCCACGAAGTATCTCCGAGGCTTGCCTACAGCCTGACATTTCCCCTCGCCGGCGAAGATGGCGATCTCGAGCAAGGCCGATCGCGCTTGAGAGCAACCGGCCCGGGGCGTTCGAGGGCTCTAGCTTCAATACTGACCACGAAAATTGCTTCCCCTGAAACGATTCGACATTACGCGTCACTGAAAGAGGAGGAACAAGAGAGAGGGCGGCGCGTTCCACAGCACATCGAGTGGGCGAAATCGCGCGGGCTTCGCGGATATCGCCCGCTGACGGCAATTCCGCCGTCTGCACCTGC
>JAGWQP010000581.1 GCA_028876805.1 Acidobacteriota bacterium
AACTCCAGGCCACAGTCTTGCGGCTCTCGACTGCGGTGACGGCAACGCCGTCTCCCAACCGCTGCGTGGGGCTCCACTGTGCGTCGAACCCCTTCGGGTGGACCAGTCCGGGGATGAACGCGATCATCGCATCACCGCCTCCTCCAAAGCCCATACGCTACATCATCAACACCAGCGTGGATCTGGACCACACGGGCGGCAATGAGAGGCTCTCCGAACTGCCGGCTGGTTCCAAGATCGTGGGTGTGACATTTCCTCCCGTGGGCGTGGCTCCGTCGGCCACCGTCATCGCCCACGAGACGATCCTTGACCGCATGACCGAGGCGAAGGCCCCCTCAGATCGACTGCCGACCGAGACCTACCACGTCGCCTCCTACAAGCTCAGCGAGTTTTTCAACGGCGAAGGCATCCAGATTTACCATGAGCCGGCGGCCCACACCGACGGTGACAGCATTGTGTACTTCCGGTACTCGGACGTGATCGCCGCCGGCGACATCCTCAATACCGACAGCTACCCGGTTATCGAGCTCGACAAAGGCGGCAGCATCAATGGGGTTTTGGACGCGCTGAATCACATCCTCGACCTGATGATTCCCGAGTTCCGCTCGCAGGGCGGCACCTGGGTAATCCCGGGCCACGGACGTCTCTGCGACATCGGCGACGTTGCGAACTACCGCAACATGGTCGCCGTGATTCGCGACCGAATCGAGGACATGGTCAAGCGCGGGCTGACGCTCGAGCAGGTGAGGGCCGCCAAACCGACCATGGACTATGATGGGCTCTATGGGTCGACCGCCGGGCCCTGGACGACGGACAGCTTCGTCGAGGCCGCCTACCGGAGCCTGAATCAAAACAAAAGACGGGAGCAACCATGAAATCGAAATTTCTGGGTCTGGTGATGACAGCAGTCTCTCTGTCGAGCGGCACAGCGTATGCTCATCATTCTTTGGCCGCGACGTATTTGGACAAAGAGGTCAGGCTCGAAGGCAAGATCCTCGACCTGCTGCTGCGGAATCCCCACTCATTCCTGCAGATCGAAGCCACCGACGAAAACGGCATCGTGCAGCGGTGGTCGCTCGAGTGGCGGAGCTCCGGGCAGCTCGGCCAGCAGGGCATCCGGCGGGACACGCTCAAGGTAGGCGATGAGGTCACGATCACGATGAACCCGTCGCGGACTCCGGGAGACCATCGGGGCGCGCTCAAGACTCTGCATCGCAAGTCGGACGGATTTGGATGGGGAACCAATCCCGGTGAGACGACCGAATAGCTGGTTGCTTGTTTGGCTGGTTGCAGGGGTGTCGGCATGGCCGGCGCAGGGACAGGCGCCCGCCGAAGACCCGGGCGGTGGTCGAGGCGGCCGCGGGGGGCCGCCGCCGGCAAGTCCGAGGGCCGCAGCTTCCATCGACATGACCGGCTACTGGGTATCGGTGGTCACTGAGGATTGGAAATTTCGCATGGTGACGCCCCGCAAAGGTAACTTCGGCGGCGTCCCGCTCAACGCCGAGGGACGGCGCGTCGCCGATCGATGGGATTCACCCAAAGACGAGGCTCGACCACTGCCCTGCTCGTACTATGGTGCCGCTGCCCTGATGCGAGTGCCCGGGCGCCTGCACATCAGCTGGGACAACGACACCACGCTGAAGATCGAAACCGATGCGGGAACGCAAACGCGTCTGTTTCACTTTCGCGCGACCCTGTCCGAGGGCATCGAGCCGAGCGGACAGGGCTACTCGGTCGCCGCCTGGGAGTTTGCCCGGACCGGACGCGGACAGCCCCGCAAAGGCGACCTGAAAGTTGTGACCGCGAACCTGCTGCCCGGCTACTTACGCACCAACGGAGTCCCCTACAGCGCGAACGCCGTGCTCATCGAATACTACGACCGCCTGCAAGGCCCTAACGGCGATGAGTGGCTGGTGGTCACCACCGAGGTCCGTGACCCGCGGTACCTGACCATGCCGTTCGTCACCAGCACCCATTTCAAGAAGCTCGCTGACGCAAATGGTTGGGATCCCCAACCCTGTCGCGCCGAGTGAGCGGCGGAGCCGCGCAGGACTCTTCAGAAGGTTCGCAGATACTCCATATAGGCACCGCTGGTATAGGCCGTCCAGGCATCAAACCCTCTTTCGGTATAGAGCTGGTAGGCGAAGTCGATATTGGCCTTGCAGTCCAGAAGGTCCCGCAGGTTCAATCCCGGGCGTTTGAGGTGCACCGTGTTGATTTGGAAATAGCCCCAATCGAGCGTGCCATCGCTGTTGTAGTGGTAGATCTCGCACGCGCCGCGAGGATTCTCAGCCCGCTGCACGGCCAGTGCGACGCGGCAGGCCACACCGAATTTGTTGCAGGCATACTGCTGGTAAGCCGTTAGCCGGTGGCCGAGCTGATCGGCTTGCGCTTCGGCGGCTTCCACGCGCGACTTTCTCGGTGCGATCAGCATCGGAGACTGGAAGCGAACCCGCACGGGCGGTTGCACGGTGACGGTGTATCGAGTCTGGAAGGCGACTACGCCCACGCCGCCGGCGAAGACTACCACCAAGAGCAGCCCGTAGCCTCTGGCGGACCGCGGGAAAGACAGCGCGGGCTTCCGCCGTGCCCGTTTCGGGGCGTGCGCTTTGAGGGTCAACAAAGGGCACCTGCTCGCTGAAGCACTCTCCGCTTAGGTTACTACGGGTGCCGAGCCGGGACCGGAAGGGTTCACCGTTCTTCTCGAACTCACCGGGCGTTCTGTACGGTTGAGCACCGATCTCTCGGGGAATAGCCCTAGTTGGACAAGCAGGCCCGGCGGGCGCCCCGCAAAAGCGTCCGGTGAGCAGTCCGATCGGGCACTGATATAATGGCCCGGAATCAACACGGAGGTCTCGATGCTACGACCCATCGTTACGGTATCGGCCGGAATCGCTTTCCTCGCCTTGGCCATCGCCTTCGCACAAGCGCCGGCAGCCGCTCCCACGCGAGAGGGCCGGGCAGGCCGGGAGCCGGCGGGGCCACCGCGCCCGCCGCTATTTTTCCGTGAAGAGTGGCACCAAGCGCCGGGGGCTCCCGAGCACGGCGTCAATGCAGAGGGAGTGGGAAACACGAATCTGGAACTGAAGCTGTATGGAGCCGGGAAAGACATTCAGATCACCGGCCAGGCCGGCGATGAGAACAATCCTCCCCACCTGTGGTCGGGTCTCTGCGCCGCCACTTGCGCCGCCGCTCTGCGGGACAAAAGCAACTACATCGACCTAACCGGTCTTGCCAAGATCCGATGGCTGACGAAGGTGTCGGGTTTCCACCAAGTCCATCCGATCGTCAAGCTGGCGGATGGGACGTGGCTGGTAGGAGACCACGCCGACGGGTCCACGGTGGATTGGCACGAGAGCGAATTTTCGATCTCCGAAGTCCGCTGGCTGCGGCTGGACATCGACAAAGTGCTGACCAAGGGAAATTTTGTGGCCAAACCAGACCTGAGCAAGGTGGATGAGGTCGGCTTCACGGATTTGATGCCGGGAAGCGGACACGGCCCGGGTGGCTGGTCCGATGTGGCGTTCATCGAGGTGTACGGCAGGCCCGTGAAGCGGTAGGCGCAGCGGCAAGCCGACCCTGGCAGGACTCCGGCTCGACGGCAGCCCTGAATCGTCGGTGATAGAATCGGCGCGGAGGTCTCGACTATGGCTTGGTCTCGCCCGATCCTTACCCCAGGCATCAATCGCCGCGATTTTTTGCGACGCGCCTCCCTGGTTGGTCTCTCCAGCGCCGCTCTCGTTGAGGGCGCCGGGGGGCAACCAGCCAAGCGTGTGACGGCGGAGACAAGCTTCGGAAAAGTCAGGGGAGTCGAGGCGGGTGGCATCAAGATCTTCAAAGGCATTCCCTATGGCGCAAGCACCACGGGGAGCCACCGGTTCATGCCCCCAGCCGACCCGGTACGGTGGACCGGGGTTCGCGATGCGCTGGAATACGGGCCGAGCGCCCCGCAGCGGGACCCTTCTGCCCCACCCCCTGCCGCGGGCGCGCTGACTGTGGCTGGGGAAAAACTGCCGGCGGAGGGCGAAGACTGCCTCGTGCTGAACGTGTGGACGCCTGCGCTCAACGATAACCGCAAGCGGCCGGTGATGTTCTGGTGCCACGGCGGTGGTTTTATGACTGGATCCGGCTCCTCGCCCGATACCGACGGAACCAACCTGGCACGGCGCGGGGACGTGGTGGTAGTGACCATCAATCATCGACTCAATGTGCTCGGTTTCGCGAACCTCAGCGAGTTCAGCACCGACTTCGGGGCGTCGGGCGACGCCGGGATGCTGGACATCGTGCACGCCTTGAAATGGGTGCGCGCCAATATCGCACATTTTGGCGGCGACCCGAACACGATCCTGATCTTCGGGCAGTCGGGCGGCGGCCGCAAAGTGGATACGCTACTCGCTATGCCCTCGGCCAAAGGGCTCTTCCATCGCGCCACGATTGAAAGCGGCGTGGCGCTCCAGGTGGCCAGCCGCGACGTCGCCATTCGCAATGCGGAGCAGTTGCTCGCCAAGCTGGGCATCCCTAAGACGGAGGTGCACGACCTGCAGAAGCTTCCACTGGACCGCATCATGACGGCTTATTTCGCGGTGGTCCGAGAGGAGCGCGGAGTGGACCAGGCGGTCAACGGGTTTGCCCCCACGGTCGATGGCCATATCCTTCCTCAGCAGCCCTTCGCGCCCACGGCGTCGCCGGTATCGGCCGATGTGCCGGTGATGATCGGCTGCACGCGCACGGAGATGACGCTGTTCTCCCTCAACGATCAGGCCGCCTTTCGGCTGGACGAGGAAGGCCTCAGAGCGCGAGTCACGGATCTGCTTCAAGACCGAGGGCAACCAATGATCGACCTGTATCGCAAGCTCAATCCGGGCGCCACTCCCTCGGACCTCTACTTCCTGATTGCGAGCGACTATCGTTACGGTGCGCCAACGATGAAGATCGCCGAGCGCCGGGCCGCGCTGGGAAAGGCTCCGGTGTATCTGTATTACTTCCGGTGGGAGACACCGGTCGAGGGCGGCCGGTTGAAATCACCGCACACAATGGAGATCCCCTTCGCCTTCGACAACGTCAGGATCTCGGCCCGGCTGACCGGAGGCGGCCCCGATGTGGCCGCCTTGGCGGACAAGGTCAGTGACGCTTGGATCGCGTTCGCGCGGACGGGTGACCCGAACACGCCGAAATTGCCGCAGTGGCCCGTGTTTACGGCGAGAGACCGTGCCACCATGGTGATCGACAACACCAGCAAAGTGATCAACGACCCGTTGCGGGAGCAGCGTATCGCGATGTTTCGCGCGCTGAATCTGACTTAAGCAACCAGGGCATGATGCCCCGGGGTTTGTCTGGCCGCCGTGATCGGCCGAGTTTCCGCTTCAGCCAATGGATCTATCCCACTCCGGGAATACCGCGCACCCGGGACGGGCAACCGAACCCTCACGGCACCCGCTCCCCAGGCCGCCGACCGCAAGCCCGATCTCTCCGGCCTGTGGCAGCCGCCTGCGAACCCCTGCCCGCGCCGGCCGGGCCTGGAGATGGGCCACCACCTGGAAGACTTCATGCGACTGGGGGAAAAGACCCCGCCCCAGCTCCCAGCGGTCGAGGCGCTTTACAGGAAACGGCAGGCGCAATCTGATGGCGGACCGGCCCTCAAGACGTTCGCCGTATGTCATCCCGGACGGGATGCTCATCGGTGCGCCGCTCAAGATCCGGGGCTGACGCTCATCCTGTAAGAGGAATTCGCTCGACTCCGCCAGATTTTCTCCGATCGACGCCCGCACTCTACGGTGTCCCAGCCGGCGTGGCTGGGCTATTCCATCGGCCGCTGGGACCGCAACTGGTGCGTAGTCGACACGCTCGGCTTCAACCGCCGGAGCTGGCTCGATGACAGCGGCCGTCGGGACGCCGAAGCGCTTACCCGACGTGGAACGGTTCAACCGGCGCGATTTCGGTCATCTGGAGGTTCAAGTCACGATCGATGATCCGCAGGCGTCCACCAAGCCACGGTCGTTTCCGTTGCAATTTGAATTTCTCGCCGATACGCAGATGATCGAGGACGTGTGCGACAACCAGAAAGACGCGGTCGATGCGGTGGGAAACGTGGCCGCCCAGCCACCCCTCGCGCCCAACTCTAGCTCTAGCGTCTAGCCCAGCCGGTACATTTCCGGTTTCGGCACACCGGGCTTGCGAAAATCGCGAAAGACGAGGTGAAGCAATGGAGGCGCCAGAGCGGCGGCGGCGACCGTCACGAAGACGACCGCCGAGTACATGCTTTGACGGATGATCCCGAGAGTCAAGCCGAGACGGGCCACCGCCATGCAAACTTCGCCGCGGGGAATCATGCCCACACCGATACGCAGGGCATCCACTCTGCCGAGTGAAATCGCGCCTAGACCGCAACCCAGAACTTTGGAAAAGACGACCGCACAAAGGACGGCGAGCGTGAGCAGCAAGGTCGAGGCGCCAGAGAAGACCGACAGATTCACGTTAAGACCAATCACGGCGAGAAAAAAGGGCACTAAGAAATCGGAAACGCCCTGCGCCAGATCGCGGCAGTGTGGGTCCGTATGTTCGGCGAGCGCCATGCCCGCAAGGAAAGCACCGACGATTGCAGCGATCCCCGAGTAGACCGCTAGCACCGAGAACAGGAACATCAGGATCAACGCCAGGATGAATTGGCCTTCGGCCGCCCTTAGTTTTTCATTGAGGCGTGGCACCATGACGCCGACCGCTCGAGGGCCCCACCAGGCGACGATAGCGGTAAATCCGAGGGCCAGTCCGGTGGTCGCGAGGAGCTCCAAGAGATTCCAGCGCCCCCGAACCACGCTCGAAACGATCGCTAGCACGATGAGTCCCAGCACATCGTCGATGACAGCGGCAGCAAGGATGATCCTGCTGGCGGCGAGTGCCAGGAGGTTCTTGGCGGCGAGAACCTGTGCGGTAATGCCGACGCTGGTGGCGACCAGCGCGGCAGCCACGAAGATCGTTTCCTTGGGCGGAGCGCCCCATAGCGCCAGCACCGCCCAGACCAGGCCGAAAGTAGAGATCACTCCCAACGCGGCAACGATGGCTGCCGCGCCACTGACCTTGAGCAACTCCGAGTACTTGACTTCCAGGCCGACCCGAAACAACAGGAACATCGCGCCCAGATCGGCGAGCGCGGAAAGGAAATCGCTCGGCGCCACCCAGCCGAGCACGCTCGGTCCGATCAGCACGCCGGCCAGAATTTCGCCTACGATTCCAGGCTGGTCCAAACGTTCCAAGATCTCGGACATCAACTTGGCCGAGGTGAAGACGACCAGCAAGGAGAAGGGGATTTTGGCCGAATCGGTAATCAGAAAGCCGAGAGCGCCGAGATTCACGCTACAAGGATACTCCCCTTCAGCGGCGCGGCATGGATTGAATAGTTCTTTCTTTCGCTGCCCGGCGAAAACAGTGTTGGAAATGAATATTGCGTTCGGCAGAGAAAACGGAGCGGGCTGCGGAGTCAGGCCTTGGGAAAGTGTCAGGCTGGGCTTCCCGTTTCGGCTGTTGCTAGTGGCGCAGCCGCTGATTTCTTACTGCCGCATTCTGTTCAACCCGCGAATGCACATCCCCTATGACATTGCTGCTTTCCATCTGCCGAAGCGTGCGCCTTACGCGCGAATGCTCTTTATCTTGACGGTGATCACGGTCGTCTGGGTGTTGGGCGATCAAACGCCCATCTACCGGTTGCTGTACACTCATCTGCCGCGGCTGCTGCGAGGGTGCCTGTATGCCGGATACGCGCTGCTGGCGTTTAGTCCGTTTGTCGCATTGGCGGCAGCCGCGGCGCTCGAGCGCGCCCGAGCTTGGGCGCCGGCATGGCTGCTGCGGGCCGGGGCTCTAGCTATAGCTAGTTACAGAGGCTGATCTGGCGTTGGTTCGCGCCAACCGTCCGATGAAACGCGGAACACCAATTCTTCGAGAATTCTGACGGCCAGCGCAGGATTCAGCGCCAGATTGGTTCCACCAGTCTTCCTGTGCGCATCGATTACCTGCAAACGGACGTGTTCCTCGCTGCGACAGGAGCAGCTTCGACCGATGGCCCAGATCGAGCCGATATTCAGGTGACTCATGGATCTTTTTAACCCGTGACTTCGTGAACCGCGCCGAAGTGCTTTTGCAGAACTAGGGCAACGGTGCCGCGCAGGCGAGCCATGCCGTCTTCATGCACGGGGACGAGCCTTGGCGCGACGCCGCCCGGCAGCACTTGAGCTTGGACTTCCTGTTCGATCACGGGCCCGAATCGATGCCAGGAACGCGTCAGGTCTCCAATCACGATGATCCGCTCCGGAGCCAGTCCGGCGACGATCATCCGCATGCCCCGTCCGAGGTAATGCGCCATCTTCTCTATGGCCCTGGCGGCGCGGGTGTTTCCTTGATCGGCTAGACTCAGTAGGTCCGAAAAGCTCAAGCCGCCGGCGTTAGAGGTGGATTCGTGATAATAGCGAAGGGCCGCGCGATTCGATCCGAAAACTTCCCAGCATCCCCGACTGCCACAGCCGCATCGAGGACCATCCGGATCGAGCGGCACGTGCCCGAATTCCCCCGCCATTCCGTTCAGACCGCGGGCCAACTGCCCGTTGATCAGAATTCCCGCCCCGATGCCTTCCGACACCGTGACCACCACGAGATTCCGGCAGGATTCCATGCCGTCGAACCAGATGGCTGCCAGCACGCAGGCATTGGCCGCATTTTCGAGTTCCACGTCGATCCCGGTTGCCCTCGAAATCGGACCGCGGATGTCCAAGTCCCGCCACTTGAGGTTGGGCGCAAACACCAGGTGGCCGGCCGTGAAACGGCCCGGCAAGCTGATGCCGATCCCTTCAACCTTCTTTTCCTTCAAGGAGCGCACCAGGGCCTGGGTGCGCCGAACCAGCACGTCAACCCCCGCCTGGGCGTCGGTGGGGGTCGCGATCACTTCCTGAGACGTGAACTTGCCGTTGACGTTGGCCAGGGCAATGGTAGTCTCACCGGGCCGGAGATCAACTCCAATAATGACGCGGTCGTCGTTGAGCCGAAGAAACGTAGGCCGACGGCCGCGTGGCAGCCGACCGGTGGGTCCTTCGATGACCCAGTGTTCGTTTACCAGGTCTTCCACAATCAGGGAAATCGTGCTGCGCTGCAGCCCCGATAGACGGGCCAGGTCGGCGCGCGAGATGGGCTGGCGAGTGCGAATCAGGTTGAGAACAATTCTTCGGTTGATGTCGCGGACGAATTCGCTCGACGCCCCCTGAATCTTCTCTAAATCGATGACGGACATGCAGTCCCTGGTTTTGGCTCTTTCCGAAAGCCCAGTGTATCAAAGGCGCGCCGAGCGCCTATGGTGCCATCGACCGCTCTTAACGGGCGCGAAACAACCGCGTCACTTAGCGGCGGACATTGTGGCGTGAGACGGCGCGCGCTGCGACCGGCCACCAACCGAGCCCGCGCCGTCTTGGAGATCGTGGAGCGGACTCCGGGGCGGAATGGGTGTTCTCGAGAAAATCGAGGGACTTTCCTCTTATCGGGGTTCGAGCCCGTTGGCTTTGTATACGGGCGCAGCCGCCGGTCCCTTCAAAAATTGAATTAGCGCTTTGCCGCCATCGCTGCTTCGGCCGTCCGCGCCCACCCCCGCTGCAAAACTGACGTAACTCTGCACCTCCTCGGGAAGAGGCCCAACCAGTTCCACACCTTGCGCCGGGAGGATTTCGCTCACCAGCGTCAGGATGAATTCGGCCTCGCCGTCGCGGACGAGCGCGTTCGATCTCACCGAGCTCGGCGTGAGCACCCTCTTGGCTCTCATCTCGTCGGCAATGCCAAAGTGCTCGAACATTTTTTCGAGGTACGCGCGGCTCGCGCCCTCCTGAGCGAAGGAAATCGACTTCGCGTTGCGCAGCGTCCGCTTCAAGGCTTCCACCGTGTGAATATCGGGCTTGGCTGCGCCCGCTCGCATCCCCACTCCAATCCCACAACGCGCCAGATCTTCGAGTGAACCGCTCTTCAGCTTCCCGTCATCCATCAGACCCCTAATGGCTTCGGAGGTGAGGACCGCGGCATCAAACGGCACGCCGTCATTGATCCGCTCAAGCAGAGACGCCGTCGTGCCGAACTCGATGGCCAGCGGGCGGCCGACCGCCTGTTCGGCTTGCGGGCGAAGCTGGTCCATCACCGCCTTCACGCCATTCGAGATAAAAACGTGGACTACGTTTCCTTCTCCGGCCGCGGGCGGCACGGCGAACAGGAGAAGTGCCGCCGTGGTGCCGGTTAGCAGTAACCCGATCGTAGGTGGCTTCATAAGACCGCCGCT
>JAGWQP010000006.1 GCA_028876805.1 Acidobacteriota bacterium
TCGGGGCGGACTTCCTGCAGCAGGTGAAAGCGATGGGTATCAAACAGGTGCTCTCGGCGCCCCGGGCGCCCTGGCAGCGGGCCTACATCGAGCGGGTGATCGGCACGATTCGCCGGGAGTGCCTGGATCACGTGATCGTACTCAGTGAGGCCGGCTTGTCTCGCCACCTCCGAAGATTCGTGGACTATTATCATCGGAGTCGTACGCACCTGGGCTTGCAGAAGGACACGCCCGAGCCACGCCCGGTCCAAGCACCAGAAGCCGGGCGGATCGTCGCGATCCCAGAGGTGGGTGGGTTACATCATCGTTACGAACGTCGCGCCGCCTGAACGGCGGCGAGTAGAGCCACAGCAACAAACTACTTTATTGTCGATTCATCGACGGCTGTCTCTCCGACGTGGCCCCGCCGATCGCGGTGACGTAGACTGACAACAGCCGCTCCTCCACAGCGCACGGATCACCGCTTGCCGCAGTACCTCTCGGTGTGCGTGTCCTGGATCGGCAAGCCGTCCTGCAGCCCAAGCAGTCTCAGATCGAGTTTCCGAGAACGACAGTAAAACTAACAGTGTCCGCGCCGGCCCCGAACGGCCCCGGCCAGCGAACGCGACCGCAGGGGCGCACTCTCATCGGGGATATAACCCACCTGTCGGCAACTCACTCGGCTTCAGCTTCTCCTCGTCATGGAACTGGTACAGAAACTTCCGCGCCGCTTCCGGCGAGGAAACTTCATGGCCCAGCATCTCCTACAATCCATCGTCTTCCCGCAGCCGATCAAAATCTTCCAGGCAATCTCTGCCCAAAGCATTCAGCACCAGGAAGCTCTCCACGTAGCGGCCTCATCCAAGCCCCGCTCGCGCTTCTTCAAGCGCACGTGCCGATGCACCATCCCCCCCACATCCAGCGAACGCGCCGCTCGCAGGAAGACCGGAACGCCGCCGTACGCAGTGACGGTTTCTTCCAGCGGCTCGGGATCCAACTGAACGAGAACTCTCCTTCGGCCGGAGATCGAAGGGGTTTCCGGGAAGGCTCATCTACCTAGTAATTCCGCACCCAACGGATGAAACCCCCGATTCGCTTCTGGCGCCCGAATCATCGACCCCGAGGCTGGACTCCGAAATTCCACTACGGACGGCTCAGGGTCCTGAGACTGCTGGCCTAACGGCTCTGAATCCGTCATAATTTCAGCTACAGCCCCCGAGAGAAAAGGACGTCAGCCCCGCGTGTCGCAAGTCAAGAACCTCGGTCTAGGTCAAGCCGTTTCCGCCGCAGTGGGACAAGCCGCCCAAGCCGCGGCGGAGGCCAGCGTACGGCAACTGATCGCCAACGGCAAGTGCAAAACCGCGCTCGAAAACGCCAAGGAAAATCACAAGGCCCTGGGTACCCCGGCTTCGGAAGCGCTTTTAGTGGACGCTTATGCGGCTCGTATCGAAGCGCTGCTCCAGCAGAACCTCGCTCTGGAAGCGCAGTCCCTGATCGAACTGGTGCGACAGCGCTACCCGGCTGCCCGTGCGCGCCTCGAAGGGATCGGCGCCGCGGTGGCGGCCCGCTCCGGCGCGCTGGATACCGTGGTCGCCCCATTGGCCGATCCTCACCTCAGCGTCGAGCGCCGGGCCGCCATCGACCAGGTGGTCCGCAGAGAGATTCACGACTTGGCCGCCTTGGCGTCTTGCCCCAGCCTACCGCCAGAACACCCGTTACGCTTCGCGGCTGCTGCGCTGGACCGTGCCTTCGCCGCGGTAACCAGCGGTCCCGTCTCGAACGACGTGATCGCGCTGGCGGAGGTCTCCCACCGCAGCCCCCTGGCGCCTTGGAAGTTGCTCGTCCGCGCCATTGCCAGCTTCTATCGGCACGAAGACGCCGTTTGTCGGGAACAATTGGAAGCCATTTCCCGGGATTCCGCCGCCGCTCCTCTCGTCCCCGCCATCCGCGCCATGTTGGGTGTGAAGAGCGGCGGGGAGGCGCTGACCGCCTCCGCGGCAGCCCTCGTTTCCCAGACCACGGCCGATTTGTCGGCGCTGCGCAAGGCCCTGAGTGACTTGGAACTGTTGATCGATAACGCATCCGACGGCGCGATCCTCAGAGCCGTCCGTACCGCGGTCCAGGAGTGCCGGAAGAACGCGCCCGAACAATTGGAGCGGGTGAAGCAGCATATCTTCGTCCGCTGCGCCGTGGAAGGCATGGGGAGGGAAGAAGTGATCTCGGCGTTGGGCAGCCCGTGCCGCGAGGATGCCTCTTTCTTCCGCCTGTTCGCGCGCGGCCTGGAACAA
>JAGWQP010000582.1 GCA_028876805.1 Acidobacteriota bacterium
CGTGTTGGGTTTGTTGGTAGTGGAGGAAGAGGCGATATCATCCACGCCGTAGGCGTGCGCGTTGCTTTTCCATCATCCGCCCCCAAGGCGCGGCAAACGCGAACCTAGCGGCTGGAGCCGGCGCGTGTGAGTTTGTGGCGGAGATAGTCGAAGTAATCCGGGCTGGCCCGCAGCACCAGCACTTCTTCAATCACCGGCAGGAAATAAGCCAGTGAGCGAATCGTGCCCAAGGGCGGTGCATCGGCCGGCCGAATCAGGCGGCGCGTGGCCGCCAGCACCAACGCGTTTTCGATTACTTTCACCGAGAGGCCGCGCTGGTAGAGTTGTGCCGCCAGGGTCCGGTCCGCACGGCGGACTGTCCCGGTGGTGCCCGGCGTCTTCCGGTACGCCTCCAGCACCTGGTTAACGTATTCTTGCTGGCTGAGGCCTTGGTCCATCCCTGTTATTCAGCCTTGCGGTTCGCACAACGACGGGCCGTCGATGCGCACGGTGTGACAGTAATGCCGCAGGCGGCTTAACAACGCTTCCACCATGGGCCGGTTGCCCAGAAAGTTGGGCCACTCGTCATACCCGAGGTTGGTTGTAATGATAGTGGGATGCCGCCGGTAGCGCTCCTCGATCAGTTTAAAAAAGATGTTGGATTGCTCTTGTTTCAGATTCAGATATCCGAATTCGTCGATCAAGAGTACGTCCAGCCGCGCCAGGCGCTTGAGCAACTGCCGCGTCGAACGATCCGCCAGAGACGCGTACATCTCGTCGAACAGATCCTGGGCCTTGATGAATTGACCCCGGTAACCGTTCTCCAACGCTTTCATCAGCAGACCGCATGCTAAGCCTGTCTTGCCTCTGCTGGTTTCGCCAACAAAGACGATATTTTCCGCTTTGGCGATGAACTCCAACTCCGCAAACCCGCGAATCTGTTTGCGGTTCACGCCCGGCTGGCGGGCGAAGGGAAACGTCTCCAGGGTCCACCGTTCAGGCAGATTGGCTCGCCGGATGCGCCACTCCAGCGCCCCTTCCTGCTTGGCCTGAAACTGGGCGCGCACCAGGCGCGTGACGAAATCCGTGTAGCTGATATCCTGCTTGTCGGCGGCGCGCAACTGTTCGTCGTAGATCTCCAGGATGCGCCGCAGCTTGAGATTCTTGAGCAGTTGTTCGAGTTCTTCACTCATCTTCCTGTGGTTCCTTGTCGAGCAGAAAATATTCGCGGGTCACGCGCTTCAGGATCATCCTCTCCAACCGGTCCAGGTCGTACAGACCATAGCGGGCGGCCTCGTGCACCGCTCCCAGCAGCGGTTCGCGCGGATACTCTTGCACGAAGCGCAGCAGTTGCCGCAGAGCCAGCGTGATCACCTTGCGGCTCCGCTGCTTCAAGCCGGCGACATACTCGGCCAGTTCGGGCGCGGCGGTCAGGATCGCTTTCTCTTCCGGATGTGGATCGGGCCGCGGAACTCGCTGACCCCGCGGCGGCCGGTGCTCCGCCAAGGTGATTCGTTGCTGCTCGGCTTCCGCGATGCGCCGGTGCGTCACCAGATGCCGGGCATCCCGTTGGATCTCGATCTTGTCCTTGGTTTCGCGCACCTCCACCCGCCGGCCGATCCAGTCCACTGGCACCGAGTAGCGATTGGTGTGCAGCGCGACATAGCCCTCGATGTCCACCAG
>JAGWQP010000583.1 GCA_028876805.1 Acidobacteriota bacterium
CGAGACCGATACGGTGAGACACACCTTCGTGCTGCCGTCGTTCGACGCCTATTATGGCCCGTTCGAGCGGGGTGGCGCTTCTACCGGTCAGGCGCTGGCTGCGCTCCCGGAGGAAATCCGCCACGCCATACGCGAAGAAGTGCGGCGCGACCTGGCTGACACCGGCGGGCCGATCAAGGCTGAAGCGGAGTATCGAATTGCCAGCGGCCGACGCTAAGCGTGCAGTGGGAGGACGCCCTCAGCAACTAGGTTTTGGCGCGTTTTCAAACTTATGGCCGACCCCCCTGAAGTGGGCGACACGCTCGAATCCCAGGCGCTCGTGAAAACGGCTCCACATCTGTCCGCGCCTAGATCGCAAACGGCACCGCCGGCCGTCGTCTCGAGGGACCGAAAGTTTGCAGACGGGGACTGGATTCGAACCATCAGTAGCTGGAAGATAAGCTACGCTTCGAGACGGACTTTTGTCTGCTCCGTGACGGTTCCCGTTCCCGAAAGCGAGTCATCTTTCGCGACGGAGGACGGAGAGTTCGAATCCCTTCTTTCGGCCGCTCTCAAGAATCTGGGGAATCCTCCATTTTTGGCCGTGCCTCCGGACCACTGAGCGCCTTGTCCGCCTCGCCCCGTGCGCGGTGGTAGTCATCAAATGATCTCGAGAGTGGTCGCCGCGGCGACGGCAGCCCCTGGGCTGCTCACTCCCAAACGCGCTCCACGATGCCATGAAAGAGCCCAGGAAAACCGAGCGGCGACGGCAGCGTCTACCAGAATCGTCTTGGGCTAGAGCGGCCGTACGCGGTTCGATAGGGTTATACCGAAGGCCACTCGACTGATCGAAGCCAACATCCCCAGTACCAACACAGGTCATTGCGGCAAAGGCCAACCGTCCTCTCTCAACCACCTGGCTCTCTATCGGCGCGGCGATCATCGCCTGGCGCTTTGGCTGGCCGGTGGTGATCAGCCCGACGGCGATCGCCTTGGGCTGCGCCTTTGCCGGCCTTGTCGGGATCGTCTTCGGCCTCTACCCGGCTCAGCGCGCCGCCCGCCAAGATCCGGCTGCGGCGATGCGGTTTGAATAGGCAATACGACTTTGCAGATCGACCTGATCAAGACCTTCGCCGATCAGGCAGTCATTGCAATGGAGAATGCGCGTGGCGTTGCGCCGGGGCCGCCTTAGTGGTGCACGGGCAGCCGCTTGTGGTGCGCTGTATCTGGTTTCGGCGTCCGCGGGCGAGACTTCAAAAGCCCTCGCATCTTCTCGACCTCCGGGTTCCTCCAGCCCATTCGGGGCAGGTCTGCCGTTAACAGGGACGGAAAGGTGGTCGTTTTCGGCGCCGCGCCGACTTCTGAGGTAACCGGCGCAATAGGCGGCGAGGACGGCCGCATCTTTAGGAATGTCCCGCCGGCAGCAATTCCCGCGAGAAGCACAACAAATCCGTATCGCAGCCAGACCTTCCACCAGCCTGCGTATTGTTCGGGGTACAAGCCCCGTAGGATTTGCTCGGCATGCGGGTCGGTCATCCAGGTCATCCGCGGTCTCCGTGCGGAAAGGAGGCCGGGTCTCGATGCGAAGAGAGCGCCGGTATAGGGGAATACACGCGGCCAGATCGCTCGGCGAGACATCGGGTCTGGGGATCCGCAAGAACTTCCCCAACGACGGCGTTGTTAACTAGAGTTCGTGCGCAATCAAGAAGGTGCTGGTTTGATCTTCTGACCACCGCCAGACAGCATTCAAAAAACACAGCGCATTCAACGTCTCGGCCGCGATATGCTGCGCCCGTCTCCCGCTCGAATTCGGTTGGCTGGTAGCGGGGGCCGGGAGCGACGCGAACGAGCGCACGAATCGGCCAGTTTTTCCGAGCATGACTTTGCGGGCCACGCCCATCAGCA
>JAGWQP010000584.1 GCA_028876805.1 Acidobacteriota bacterium
CGGCATCCTGCAGCCGCCTTTCTTTGACAATCACAGTGAAGACGCCACCAACTTCGGAGCGATCGGCGTAGTGATCGGCCACGAACTCACCCACGGCTTCGACGACGAAGGCCGCCAGTTTGACGCCAAGGGCAACCTCCGCGACTGGTGGACCCCTGCTGACGCCAAAGCCTTTGAAGAACGCTCCGCCTGCATCGCTAAACAATATTCGAATTTCAGCCCCGTCCCGGGGGTGTACCTGAATGGCAAACTCACGCTGGGAGAGAATACCGCCGACAACGGCGGCGTCCGCCTTGCATCGATGGCGCTGGCCAATACCATCGGCAATACCGATCAAAAGAAAGTCGAGGGCTTCACCACGCCCCAGCGATTTTTTCTGGCCTTCGCGCAGGTCTGGTGCGAAAACCAGCGGGAAGAGGTTCTGCGGCTTCGAGTGCAGACCGACCCGCACTCGCCCGGACGGTTCCGCGTGAACGGAGTGGTCCAGAATATGCCCGAATTCCAAAAGGCCTTCTCCTGCAAAGCCGGCCAGCCAATGGTCAGCGCCCAGGCCTGTCGGGTTTGGTAATTTCGGGCGATAAGATAAAGGGGATGGAACTTCCCCGCCTGCTTTTGGTTCGCCAGAATTTTCCGGCTCGCCGGATTCGCGATATCCCCGCGTCAGTGTCAACCGAACTCGCTCGTTCCGGCATGGCCGCGCGCCTGAAGCCCGGCTCCGAAGTGGCTATCGGCGTGGGCAGCCGCGGCATCCACAACCTCGAGCTCATCGTGGGCAGCGTGGTGCGGTACTGGAAAGATCAAGGAATGCGGCCGCTGCTGTTTCCCGCCATGGGCAGCCACGGCGGCGCCACCGCGGAAGGCCAGCAGAGCGTGCTGGCGCACTACGGGATTACAGAGGCGTCGATGGCCTGTCCCATCGTCAGCCAGCTCGAAGTCGTCTCGCTCGGCAAGACCGCGGATGGCATCGAAGCCTTTATGGACCGCGCCGCCTACCAGGCCGGCGCCGTCCTGCTGGTCAATCGAGTCAAGTGGCACACTGATTTCTCGGGCGCGATCGAGAGCGGTCTGTTTAAGATGATGGCCATCGGGCTCGGAAAGCTCGCCGGCGCGCAGCGCTATCACTCCTACGGGCATCGTCTCGGCCTGGAGTATGTGATCCGCACGGTGGGCCGCCAGACGCTCGGTTCGGGCAAAATTCTGGGTGGTGTGGCGATCCTCGAAGACGCCTATCACAACACGGCGAAAATCGACGTGGTCCCGGCCGAGGCGATGGAGCGGCGCGAAGAGGAAAACCTGGCGCTGGTGAAATCCTGGATGGCCACGCTGCCCATGGACCTGGATCTGCTGGTGGTCGACGAAATGGGCAAGAACATCAGCGGCCTGGGGATGGATACGAAGATCATCAATCGCACTCATCGCGGCGAATACAATCTGTTCGCTGACACGCCGCGCATCGAGCGCATCTTCACGCGCGCCTTGAGCGACCTGAGCTACGGCAACGCGCTCGGCGTGGGCGGAGCCGATGTAGTGACCGACCGGCTGGTCGAGGCGATCGACACGCACAACACATGGATCAACGCGCTCACGGCGTCGAATCCTTCCGGAGCACACACGCCGATCCATTATCCGACCGACCGCGAATGCCTGGAGCACCTCCTGCCCACCGCCGGGCGCGAGGACCCGAGCCAGGTTACGATCGGCTGGATTCGCAACACGCTCGAGTTGGCGCGGCTCGGTCTCAGCGAAAATCTTCGCCGCCAGATTGAAGGGAATCCGCTGCTTGCGATCGAAGACGCGATTCCGATCGAGTTCGACCGCGCGCACAATCTCGTAAGCCCGTTCCTCAAGGTCGAAACCACGGCCGGGGCGTAGCTTGCCCGCGCGATTTCGCAGAGAATCTCCGGAACTCTTCTAACCTTCCTTCGTCTAAATCTTTCAATCCAAAGACAGGAGCGTGGGTTATGAACGGCCTGCTCAAAGATCTTCAATACGCCTACCGGACCCTGATTAAGAGTCCGGGGTTCACCCTGGTTTGCCTGCTCACCCTGGCCGTCGGCATCGGAGCGAATACCGCCATCTTCAGCTTCGTCGACTCGGTTCTGCTGAAGCCGCTGCCCTATGCCGATGCCGACCGGATCGTCCGCGTGCTGGAGAAGCCGCCGCTCGGCGCACGTAACGGGATCTCGACCCTCAACTACCTCGACTGGCAGCGCGCGAACACGGTCTTTGACCACATGGCTGCGCAGGCGGGAGGGCCGGTTACCTTGACCGGTTTCGCCGAGCCCGTGCAACTCCGGGGCGGGCGTGTCTCGGCACACTACTTCGAGATCTTCGGCATCCAAGCGACGCTCGGCCGAACATTCGCCGCCGGCGAAGACGAGATTGGCAAGGAACACGTGGCGGTGCTCAGCCATGTGCTCTGGAGCACGCAATTCGGCGGCGACCCAAATGGATCGGCCGGACCATCCGCCTGGACGGAGAACCCTATACCGTGATTGGGGTCTTGCCGGAGGGTAGCGCCTTCGACCGCGCCTACAACCAGATCTGGAGGCCTTTGGCGTTCCAGCCCGAGAATATGACCCGGAATTTTCACTGGTTCGGCTCCTTCGCCAAACTCAAACCGGGCGTCACCCTGGAAAAAGCGCGCTCGCAAATGGATTCAATTGGGGCCCGCATCGCGCGCGACTACCCGGATTCCAATAAAGGGTGGGGCGTGGTAGTGGAGCGTTTTTCGGAGGTGCTCGTAGACTCCGATCTGCGGCGATCTCTCTACGTGCTGCTGGCGGCCGCCGGGATGGTTCTGTTGATCGGATGCGCCAACCTGGCCAACCTCACCCTGGCGCGCGGTGCGGCGCGGGAGCGCGAGGTGGCGATGCGCTCCGCACTGGGTGCGGCACGCCGGCGTCTCGTCCGCCAGTTTCTGACCGAAAACGTGCTGCTCGCTCTGGCCGGCGGC
>JAGWQP010000585.1 GCA_028876805.1 Acidobacteriota bacterium
CGGACTTACCCTGGTAGAGCTGATCGTTGCCTTCACCATCATGCTTATCCTCACCGCGATGTCGGTGCCGCTGGCGCGCGCCAAGGTCCGCGCCGAACGGGAACGCGAGCTACGCCACGCTTTGACCGACATGCGTTACGCAATCGACCGCTACAAGGATCTCGCCGATGCCGGCGCCTTCGGACCGCTGAAGGTAGGCACCAACGGCTATCCCGAATCACTCCAGCAGCTGGTAGACGGCGTCAAGCTCGCCAATACCGCCAAGGATCAGAAGGTCTTCTTGCTCCGGCGCATCCCGCGCGACCCGTTTACCGGCAAGGCTGACTGGGGCCTGCGGAGCGACCAGGATGATCCCCAGTCCGACAGTTGGGGTGGCCAGAATGTCTTTGATGTTTACAGCAAAACCAACGACCGGGCTCCCGATGGAACGCGCTATGCGGAATGGTAGGCGCGCGGCCCCGCGGCGGCTCCTCGGCTTCACCTTCGTCGAGCTGATGGTGGTGGTCGCCATCATCGTCATCCTCATCTCGATCGCCATCCCGGTGTATCAGAAATCCGTCATCCGGGCCAAAGAAAGTGTCCTCAAGAATAATCTTTTCACCCTCCGTACGGTAATTGACAACTACACCTATGACAAGCAAAAGGCGCCGCAGGCCTTGCAGGACCTGGTGAGCGAAGGCTACCTGAAGGGGCTGCCCGTCGATCCCGTCACCGGTTCTAACCAAACCTGGCAAACCGTCATGGAGGATGCCTCCCAGGCCACCAGCCAGGACCAGCCTGGGATTTTCGACGTCAGGAGCGGCTCTGACAAGACCGGTCTGGACGGGGTCCCCTATGCACAGTGGTGAACCTCTCGCTCCGGTCGGCAACCTTGGCGAAACCAACGGTTGTCTTGGTGCGTCTCGGTTTGGCGCGGTGTGCGAGGGAAGGCGATTCCGGCGCGGTCCCTTACCCCAGGTCGCGATGCGCATAATGCTTGTGGCGCTGGCAGGGCTTGGCGCGGCCGGCTGCGGATACATCGGCGAGCCGCTGCCGCCCTTGGCGAACGTGCCGGCAAGGGTCACCGATCTGGCAGCGATTCAGCGCGGCTCGCGCATCGTCGTGAGCTTCACCTTGCCCAGACTGACCACCGAGGGCATGCCTCTCAAGGCCCACGCGCTCGAGTTGCGCATAGGCGCGGCCCCCGATCCGTTCCGCGAAGACGAGTGGGCGGCGTCGGCGACGCGGGTGCCCGCCGGCCCGGTGGAAGGGGGAACCGCCATTTACGAACTGCCAGCGGTTGGCTGGACCGGCAAGACCGTCGCGCTCGCCGTAAGGGTGACCGGGGTTAACGCAAAGTCGTCCGGCTGGTCTAATTTCGTCACGGTGGGGGTGGTGGCCCCGCCCGAAACGCCCGCCGGACTTCAGGCCGAGGCGACTGCGAACGGGGTGCGCCTTTCCTGGCATGCCGCCGGCCAGGACTTTCGCATCTTCCGCCGCACGAGCGATGATCCCTTTATCCGCCTCGGTGACGTTGCGGAGGGGCCGTGGATCGATCCCTCCGCTAGTTTCGGAAAGCGCTACACCTACCGCGTCCAAACCATCGTCAAGCTTGGTGAGAACCGGGAAGCGGAAAGCGACCCTTCCGGGGACATCTCCATCACCCCCGAAGACCGCTTCCCTCCCGCAGTCCCAACCGGCTTGGCGGCCGTCTCCACGCCGACTTCGGTCGAGTTGACTTGGGACGGAGACACCGAGCCGGACTTGGCCGGGTATCGCATCTACCGTGCTGAGTCCGGCATCCCTTGGGAAAAGGTGGCAGATGCACCGGCCATCCCCAGCTACTCCGATCACCGCGTCGAGCGCGGCAGAACGTACCGCTACGCGATCACGGCGGTCGACCAGTCCGGCACTGAGAGCTCTCGTTCGACGCCCACCGAGATCGCCGCGGAGTGAAGGCGTCGCGCGGCAACCTCACCAGCGTGGGTTACACGAGCGTGATGTGGGTGACTCAAGTGTGTAACAATACGAGCCTTTGCTTGCATTATCCACGCTAGGTCAGATATACTGCTTGTTTCTATGTTGGAAGTCTACGCCAGCTCGTATCGCTTCCGGTTCCGGCAGTTTTGCCGGACCCGGTAGAGTGGCGTTGGTTTTTGACGACCCGGAACGGATCTGGACACCAACCCACTCGAAAGAGTGGGTTTTTTTATTGGTCCTTGTTACGGAGGGAACGTTACGGAGGGAATCCGATGATTATATCGATGCGGCCGCATGCCACACGCGAGGAAATCGACCACGTCTGCGAGCGAATCCGAGAGTTCGGCTATAAGGTCCACTCGATTGAAGGGGAAGAGCGCGTGGTGATCGGTGTCGTTGGTGTGGGCGACGTCACGGCATGCCTGGAGTCAATCGAATCCGCCCCGGGTGTCGAAAGCGCCATGCGCATCTCGGCGCCGTACAAGTTCGTCAGCCGAGAATTTAAAAAGGACGACTCCGTCATCAAGGTCAACGGTCTGGACATCGGCGGCGAGGAATTCGTGGTGATGGCCGGCCCCTGTTCGGTCGAGAGCGAAAGGCAGATCATGGAGACCGCCGAAGGCGTGGCCGCGGCCGGAGCGCAGATGCTGCGCGGCGGCGCCTTCAAACCCCGGACGTCGCCCTACGATTTTCAGGGCCTCGAGCTCGAGGGCCTCAAGCTGCTCCGCAAGGCCAAAGAAGCGACCGGGCTGGGCATCATCACCGAGGTGATGAGCGACCGAGACGTCGAGCTGGTGGCCGAGTACGCCGACTGCATGCAGGTCGGCGCGCGCAACATGCAAAACTTCGCGCTTCTCAAGAGCCTTGGAGCGTGCGGCCGGCCGGTGCTGCTCAAGCGCGGTCTCAGTTCTACCATCAAAGAGCTTTTGATGTCGGCCGAATACATCGTGGCACACGGCAACCCGAGCGTAATTTTGTGCGAGCGCGGCATTCGCACCTTCGAGACCGCCACACGCAACACCTGCGACATCGCCGCGGTCCCGGTCCTCAACGAGCTGACCCATCTGCCCGTGGTACTCGACCCCAGCCATGCCACAGGAAAGCGAAGCCTGGTGCCCGCCCTCTCGCGCGCCGGCGTGGCGGTTGGCGCCGACGGCCTGATCGTCGAGGTGCACCCTTGCCCCGAGAAAGCCGTCAGCGACGGCGCCCAATCGCTCACGCTCGAAGGCTTCCGGCGGATGATGAGCGACCTTGAGGCGTATATCCGCTTGTGGAAGCAAACGCGGGCGGCCCTCACCGCGACCGCGGTTTAGAGGCCTCGTGAGCCGCAAGGTCCGCGCCATCCTAGTGGTTCTGCCGATCGCCGCGGTTGGCGGCGCCGGCGTCTGGGCGGGGCTCTGGTACCGTTCGCGCGCCGTCACCCCTGCTGCGCTCGTCAAGCGAATTCCCGCCTCCGACGCCCTGGTGGTCTATCTCGATTTCGACGCGCTGCGCCGTGGTGGCGTGCTCGGTCTGCTGCAGAATCCCAAGGCCACAGAAGAACCGGAGTATCGGGAGTTCGCGCGCCAGATCGACTTCGATTACCGCGAGGATCTGGACAGCGTCCTACTGGCCGTCGCACCCACGGGCAAATTTATCCTGGCACGCGGCCGCTTCCACTGGAAGAGCCTGCGTGCCTATGCCGAGGCGCAAAATGGCCGTTGCGACAATTCGCTGTGCCGCCTCGAGGGCAGCACGCCGGACCGCCGCATCTCGTTCTTCCCGGTGCAGTCTAATCTGTTGGCCCTCGCCGTCAGCAACGATGACTCCGCCGCTCTGCGGATGAGCCGCGAGGCCGGCGGGCCGGATCCCGAGGTGCCGCGCGCTCCTGTCTGGGTCTCGATTCCGAGTGCGGTGCTCCAGTCCGGGGACAGCCTGCCGGCGGAAACGCGCATGTTCGCACGCAGCCTTGGGCGCGCCGACACGGTGGTGTTGTATTTCGTTCCCGAAGCCAACCGGTACGCAGCGAAGCTGAGCGTCCGCTGCCGCGGCAGCCGGGAGGCGGCGGACCTGGCGTCAGAGCTCGCTCGCACCACAGCGCTCCTCCAGCAGTCGTTCGAGCGCGAACACCGGGTGCCCAATCCCGCGGATCTCACCGGCGTGCTGACGGCCGGCTCGTTTCGCAGCGACGGTAACCGCGTTTTCGGCTACTGGCCGATCACTCGGACTTTTGTGGAAAACCTGCTGGGCGCGCCGAAATGATTGTCGGGTTTTGCTCGCAACCGGCGGTACGCCTCTGTTGCGGTACGCTACCTGTATAGACCCGCTTTGTGACCGAGAAAGGAACCACACGATGTCCCTCCGGCCGATTCAACGCGTGATCGCTTCAAAGCCAACCTTGGAAGGCGCCGGCGTACACCTGCGCCGGGCGTTCGGCTTCGGCAATACGACCGAGTTCGACCCGTTTCTGCTGCTGGACGACTTTCGCAATGACGTTCCCCAGGATTACCTCGCGGGATTCCCGTGGCACCCTCACCGCGGGATCGAAACGGTCACCTACGTGCTCGCTGGCACCGTGGAGCACGGCGACAGCATCGGGAACCGCGGCACCATCGCCTCCGGCGACGTGCAATGGATGACGGCAGGCAGCGGGATCATCCACCAGGAGATGCCAAAAGGCGATCCGGCCGGCCGGATGCACGGCTTCCAGCTGTGGGCCAATCTGCCGTCCTCGCTCAAAATGACACCACCGCGCTATCAGGAGGTCCTTGCCAAAGATATCCCCGTGGTGAAGGACGACGACGGCACCGAAGTGCGCCTGGTATGCGGAAGCTTCTGGGGCAAGAAGGGCCCGGTCGATGGCATCGCCGCCGATCCGATCTATCTCGATGTCACCGTGCCGCCCGGTCGGAGGAAATCGCTGCCGGTCGAGACCACGCGCCACGCCTTTGCGTACGTCTTTGCCGGCAGTGGAAAGTTCTGCAACGCATCCGGACCGCTGGCGGCGCCGACCGAACCCGTCAGCGTACTCGACACCACGCCTCCGGCGCTGGTGGAGAACCGAACGCTCGTGCTCTTCGATCGAGGCGATGAGGTGGTGGTCGAGGCCGGGGACGACGGAATCCGTTTCCTGCTGATATCGGGCAGGCCCCTCCAGGAGCCGGTCGCGTGGTACGGACCCATCGTCATGAACACACCTGAGCAGCTCCAACAAGCCTTCACCGAACTGCGCGAGGGGACGTTCCTAAGGGAGACCGAACGCGGTCATGCGTCACGGTAGATGCGCCGCGCTTCGCCCCCGGTTGAAGCACTGTGCTGTGGTCTATTTCTATTCGCCTGCGGAGCGCACCTTGGGCGCGAGTTGGCCGGGAGCGCCGCGCTCGCCGTTCATCGACCACGGTTCGTCCCAGCGAATGGAATGACAACGCGGACAGGCAAACGGCCGCCGCCGCGACTTGGGAATCCAATCATGCCCGCACCGCAGGCAGTGGAGATTCGGAAGCTTCGCCATCACG
>JAGWQP010000586.1 GCA_028876805.1 Acidobacteriota bacterium
ACACAAAGCTGATTGAGGAGGCCGGGACGTGAATCAGCTTCGCGATCAGCGCTTTTACCTGGTCTCCGGCCGGCGAATACGAAAAGCGCGTGGAGCCAGTGGACTTTTGCTCCAGGTACGTCTGAATGGCGCTGCGCGCGCCCAAGCTCAGGGGGTGCCAAGCTGCGTTGTTTAAGAACGTTGCGGTTTCCGCGATCGGAAAATCCGACCGGACAGGAAGCTGCGGCACAGCCTGAGACTGCCCCACAAGCCGAAACTCCAAGGCCGTGCCTGCAGAAGCACAGGCAGCTGCCCGGGCCAACCAGCGGCGCCGACTCATCGTCATACGAACCTCCCCATCAACTTTCCGCGCGGTTCTATCCGATCTTACGCTACTCTCTCGTCTGGCCCATTTGCGAATCGGCGTCTCGCGCCCAGGTGCTGTCCGCTGGGATGGAGTCTTCCCATTCGAGCACCGCAGGATTCGGCTCTTCATTGGGTAGCCTACTCTGCCGCCGATTCGCCGTCGCAGCTTGGCGCTCACCAGCTGCCCGATACCGGCGCCCAAGGCGATGCCGCCGTAGACCGCTCGATCGAATCATCCCCTTTCATGAAACTGCCCGGCAAGAACATAGAGTCATTGAAGGAGCCATTCGTTGCCGAATAGCACCACAGGATGTCGCCGATGCTCAATGCAGTCCGCATGTGCGCGGCCCCCTTGTGCCAGCCGATAATCCGCGAGTGCTGCCGGTCGCTATCCACACCTGCCGTTGTCCGGGGAGCATTGGGAGAGCCCCGGCCCTAAAGCCTGCCCAAGGAACGCGGCCAGCAGTTCCGGTTTGTGCGCCCCGGAGGTCACGGCTTCCCCATTGACAAAGAACGTTGGCACACTGTTCACGCCTCGCATGCGCACCGCTCTCTGTTCGGCGATCAACTGCTCGGTGCCGAGCATCTCAGCGAACACTTGGTCGAGGCGGCCGGCATCGAGACCGCTCTCAGCGCCAATCCTCTTCAGCACATCAACCTCTCCGACATCCTCCGCATCGACGAAGTAAGCACGGAACAGCCCGTCCACTACTGCATCCTGCACGCCTTCTCGCCCCGCGAACCAGATGAGTCTGTGAGCCTCGAACGTGTTCGGGATTTTCTGGATGCGGTCGAAGCGGAATTGGATGCCTTCCTCCGCCCCAGCGGCCGCCACGCCGGCTTCCAGTTCCTGCGCACGGACGAGGCTGCCGAACTTCCGTGCCCGGTGGGACTGCCGGTCCATGCCCTGCTTCGGCGCGTCGGGGTTGAGCTCGAAGGGCCTCCAGTGCACCCTTACATCTGGCCTATCCAAGAGAGCTAGCGCCTTCTCCAGCCGCCGCTTCCCGATCACGCACCACGGGCAGACTACATCGGAAACGACTGCGATGATGGGCGCCTGTGCTTCTGTCGAGGCCTTCGCCGGTAATGAAGTGCTCCGCGATTCGGCATTGTTGCGCATCAGACTATTAGATCACCCCTCAGAATCCGGCCACGGACTCCGCCGTGCCATCCGAAGGACTGTGAAATCCCATGTGCTCATTGTGGCGCTCTAATTCGGCAGTATGCTATGCCGGCTCATCTTCGGAGATGCGGTCTCTTAACAGGAGCAACCGGCCTTCCGGAGCTTCTTCAGCCACCACATTAGCAGGCCCAGCGCCAGCCGAACGGCAATACGTTATGCGAAGGTGCAAACGGCCTTTCTTGGAGGTAAAACTGGACGGGGAAATTGCCTGGGAGTACCCCAATCCTTTTCCGAATAGGTCGGAGAAGATCCCCAATTATACTGTTTTCCGCGTCGCAGAGCTTGCGAGAACTGGCTGGGATCCTAGCCGCACCAAGCCGCGGAAGGTGCGCAGAGCTTGATTGGAATCCGCCTATTCGCAAGGTCTGCGGTCGATCATCTTTTGGGTTATGCGGGAGACCTGAGTCCGACGAGCTGTTGCTCTTGCCGTGCGTTGAAGTGGTGGCAACCGGCGGCCCCTTTACTGGAGAGCATGGCGTGACCAAACGGCCCGAAGCCCACTCCATAATCGTGGCTAACTGCGGATGACCCGGCACCACCAAAACCAGCACCCACCCGCTCCACCGGTGCTTCAACCCGCCGCCGGCCTGATGTACACTAAGGCGTCATGTCAAAGCGTCTCCTGCTTCTGCCCCCTTTTCTTGGGCTGGCCGCGACGGCGTTGTTTGTGTCGCGCACTGATGCCAAGTCCGAGGCGCTCGAGCAGATCGCGCCCGGCGTCTGGTTCCGCGAGGGAGATCTCAAGAACCTGGGCCACTGTAACAACATTGTTATCGAGATGAAAGATTACCTGATCGTGGTGGACGCCAACTTTCCCAGCGGTGCGCGCGCCACAATGGCGGATATCCGGCGTGTCTCATCCAAGCCGGTGAAATACGTGTTCGACACTCATCATCACGGTGACCACTCCTACGGGAATGCCGTCTGGACCGCCGCGGGTGCCACAACTTTAGCCTATCGGGGTGTCGCCGAGGAGATGAAGCGTTACGAGCCGGGCCGCTGGAAGGCTGCCGAAAAAGAGCGTATGGATGTCGCCAGCATGAATCAGCCAAGCGTTGAGCCTCCCCAGCGGACCTTCCCTGGACGCGAGTTCATCCTGGATGATGGAGCCCGCCAGGTAGAATTCTATTTCTTCGGGTGGGCGCACACGCGTGGTGACGGCTTCGTCTATCTGCCGAAGGAACAGATCCTCTGTACCGGCGATGCGGCTGCCAATGGGCCTTATAATTTCACCGGCGACGGTAATATCGGTAACTGGCCGTCTGTCCTGCGCTCTGCGGAAAAGTTGAAGGTCAAAACCGTGCTGCCGGGTCACGGTCTTCCCGGCGGCCGAGAGGTGCTTACTGGCCAGGAACAATTCATGGTGGAGTTGCGTAAGGCCGTAAAAGACGGCATCGACCAAGGCAAAAAACCCGAGGATCTGGCGAACCTGCATTTGCCCAGTAGCGTAAAGAACTGGGTCGGCGACAGCTTCGCCGAGCAGGTCAAGGACACATACGAAGAGATCCACCAAGGCCGCCCCCACGGAGAGATCGCCGGGGGCAAATAGCCGGCCTTCACTTGTCATACCAGCACGACAAACGACGGCCCGAGAGTCAGTTCACAGTCCATTTGCACTCTTCTTCTTGTGGATGACGTTGGTTGTGCCGGTGCACGCGAGTACCGAAGCACGCGCCTGATCTCCCGCGGCCCGCGAATTCTCAAAGTTTTAACAAGACACGTTCCGCGTAAGCTCCCGTCCGATGGGCTGCAATCGCGGCAGATTGGCGGCCGTCGGCCCGCCATATCGAAGCCACTTGATTTCACGCTTTCAGCGCTGGTTCGTCGCAGTCGCTATTCGTAAGGTATTTTCCTGAAGCCACTGGGTCGTAGTGGTCAAAAGAGTCCTCGGATTTTCATGATTCCTCAAGAACTTCGAGTCCGACGCCCTCCGCAATTGGGAGAATCCTCGAGTTGCGTCCATGAACGGAAATTCATCACTATGGTTGTTTACCAGAACTCTTTTTGAGACATCAAACAAGCCGTAGGAGGTGGTCAATGAGCGCACGCTTCTTCGTCGCGATCGCGGTCTTCGCGTCCATCGCAGGATTAGGAGGTGCTCAAACCTTTTCGCGTCGGGCGACCGCGTTGGGTGGCATCAGTACAGATCGGGGGAAATGCACAATCGAAGTCGTCGTGGATGGCGCAGCCGAGGTTGAGGTTCGCGGGGATACAGCGAATCTCCGCAATCTTGCCGGCCAACCTCCGCAATGGCGGCGATTCCAATGCAGTGGACCCTTGCCGCCGAATCCGGTCGACTTCCGCTTTGCCGGCGTTGACGGCCGAGGCAGCCAGCAACTGGTTCAGGATCCACGAAACGGCGGTGTTGCGGTAGTCCGTATCGAGGATCCACAGAGCGGCTCGGAAGGATATACCTTTGATCTTTTCTGGTCCAACCCAAATGGCGGGGGAAACCGGAACGCCGGCTATCAAGCTGGTCCCGGCTATCAACCGGTTGGGCGCGATCCGGACGCCTTCTATCGGAATCGCGACGAATGGCTTCGCGGCCAGAACTGGCGCGGGCAACTTTTTCAACGGGTGCGGCAGGACGTCGAGTATGTTCAATCGGTGACGTTCCCCGGCGGCGGTGACCAATTCAGACTCGCTAGCACTCTGGAGGAACTCGATGAGCTTCAAGGCAAGCTGGCGGCCCGCCGCTTTGATGAAGAGGAACTCGAAGACGTTATCTCGGCCCTGCAGAGGGTGGTGCGTGATAATCGATTGTCGGGCCGTGACCGCGACCTGTTGGCCGATGACCTGGAGCGGCTGCGAGATTTCCGCGCAAGGCATGAAGAATACTACGGGCGCGACGAGGACGTGTATCATCGCGATCGGGACGAGTGGTATCGGGGCCAGAACTGGCGCGGGCAACTTTTTGATAGGGTCCGCCAAGACTTGGACCATGTTCAATTGGCGACCTTCCCCTCCGGCGGCGATCAGTTCAGATTGGCGAACACCCGGCAGGAACTCGATGAGCTTCAGAGTAAGCTGGCTGCGGGCCGTTATGATGAACGGGAACTCGATGATGTCATCCGGGCTCTGCAGAGAGTCGTACAGGACAATCGGATGCCGGCCCGGGATCGCGACGTGTTGGCCGACGATCTAGACCGCCTGCGGGACTTCCGCGCCCGCCACGACTCCTATGGCGCGCGGTAAGCGCCCTTGTGACGTGCGCGTCATTCTGGCTCGCCGATAGGCAGCTGTAGCAGGTAGCCTTCCGAGTCCTGGCGGTGATAAGAGCTGCACGCTGCCAGTTCGTTCGGACTGCTGGGCCTTGGCTCTGGATCTCCCGGCCAACAGAGGGCAGCCGGTCGGGTTGCGGGCGAGGATCTTCTAGCTCTAACCAGACCGAGTCGGCCTCATTTCTTGCGCCGGTATCTGTAATTACCCGACACGTGCACCTCGTTAAGATATACCGGCACGCCGTTGGGGCCTGGACTGAAATCAACTTGCCAGTTAAAGAAGCCCGTAAAGTGTGTGTCCGACTGCGCGACCAATTGTATTTTCTCCCTTCCCTTCAGCTCCGCGTAGAGCTTGCCATCGGCGACCGTGATTTCAATGATTCTAGGGTGCGGGCCCTGGCCCCAAATGTCCTGTTCTTCGTAGATGCCGGCGTATTTCTCGAGCGTTTCTGGCGCAACCTTGACTTCGGTCTTTTCTTCATCGGAGGCCTTGCCGATGTAGTGTTTTCGGCGGCTTCCGTTGTCGTCGTTGCATACCTCTTCCAGCAATTCGGTATCGGCGGCTAGCAACCCACCAAGCGAGATCGTCCACGACCGCGCATAGATGGCGGGATCGCTCAACGTCATCTCAATTTGCAGGTGGCCGATGTCGGGGCGGCGGTAGCGTTCGGTGACGCGCAGCGCCTGCGTGTGAGGATGGCCTCCGTGATCGAGCCAGCTCCGCTCATTGTATCCGAAGCTGTCGACCACCAGCGTGTCTCCATCCCAATGCCCGACCGAATAACCCATCCAACTGGGATTCGGATCGGTCTCGAGCGGGCGGCCGTCGGTAAAAATCTGGCGATAAGTCAGACCCTCGTCGAGCATCACGACTAAATTCGGTGTCTGCACGATCTTGGTCATGCGCGCGCTGTTCGTATAGTTGGGACCCCAAGGCAGGCACTGGACGCTCATGTGCTGCTTCGACAGATCCTCCACTCGGTCCTTGACTAAATCCTGCGCCCATGGCTGCACCTCGCTGGGCCTGAGATCCGCCGTGATGTTTTCGGCGTATTTGGACTCGATCCTCTGCCACAGGCCTGAAAGATCCGGCTTGCCTTCGGGCGTGCGCGGCGCGGGCGCAGCCACATTTGGCTTGCCGTCAGCCAAGCGCGGAAGGCCCAGGGTGCGGTACGTGAGCCACTGTGCGCCGAGCGGCGCGCTCAGGAAAATTACGATGGCCGCTACTAGAAATACCTTCATGAAGCTAGCTCCGGAGCGATTCTACCACGCACTAGGGCCGACGGTTGCGCGATCATTCCGCAATTCCTGCCTGCAACGAATTGGAGTCGGGCCGACGGTTCCGGCTCTCGGTCGCCGTTCCGCTGCAGGCCTTCCAGGTCAAGGGTTCGCCTCGCAGATGAACCCGTTGGCCTTCTCATAGCTATCGGCCGCCGCGACGCAGGCA
>JAGWQP010000587.1 GCA_028876805.1 Acidobacteriota bacterium
ATTTGGACGGGAAATCCCCCTACGAGGGCGTTAGTCTTGCGCTGGGCAAGGAGCGGATTGGGCGAGCTCGGATTTCAGCCAGGGCGGGCCACTGTCGAACTGGACGAGGTAGTAATGCCCGCCGACATGATGCTGCTGAGGAGTCGGCGATTTCCCTCTCTCCCCTACCTCGCGTAACCACACCGAGCGGCCCGGCGTACCCATCAAACCGGTCAGTTCGTTGCCGTTTCGAGTCCCCCCCTCTGGATCACCGCCAGCTAAAGCGGAGACTTCATTTGCCGCAGTCTCTAATGAGCGACACATTTGAACCCAAGCCGATAGGCTCCATGATGCTTTTCTGCCTGCGAGGATTCCAACCCGGCATCGGGCGGCTCCCGGCAAGCGTTGGGCAGACATCCGGCGCCAGGCAAAGAAGGTACGGCCTTCATTTGAAGCCCCCCTGCGGCGCGCTCACCCCCTCACGGGTTTTCACGCATGGCAGGCCGCGACCGGTCGATGACCAGCTCCGGATGCTCCCGGCGCATGGTGTTAGCGATGTGGCAGCCGAAGCACAACGGCAGCGCTGTCTTCAACGTTTCTGGCAGCCGCTCGGCTGGGATTTCCTGCCACTCGGCGGATGACCGATCGGGCTGCAGCACCGTGGGTCTTCGCTCGGTCACGCGAATTTCGGCGATCGATCGGCCGCACCAGGCGCAATTCTTCCCGGCGTACCACGCGGCGAGGATGTTGTGAAGCAGGCAATTTTCGGGCGACGTCTCGATCTCACGCAGGCACTCCCGCCCGCAGCCAGCGTTCTCCGGCCAGCGCGAACAATGGGTAAGGTGAAATTTCGGCTTCCCGGCAAGGGAGGTCGCCGCGGCATGGCGGGCGTCGACCGATACCCCGGCCGGCCGCTGATTTTCGGGACAGGTAATCACCATCCTTCCGCGGTACTTCAGCCAGCCGCAGACAAGACGCCAAGCAGTCGTGCCCGCCAAAATCGTCGCCACAACGATGATCAATAGTGCGACTAGATTCAGCATATTCACATCCCAAACTTAAAAATGCAACACAAGGGCCACCGGGCGAAATGTTCGGCCAATACCGCCAAGTTGTTGATTTTCAAGCAAGAGACATCTTCGGCCGGAGGAGGTTCGCCGCCGCTACTGCGTGCTTTCACGCTGCCGGGCAACATTCGCTCGGTCCTCTGCGTCCAATTATTCATGGGACGGAATGTCATGTGGGCGGCTTGGGCGCTTACGATCACCACCTTGAGCGGTGGCTTGGGAGATTACCTTTCGATTCAACGGAAATTCAGCCTGATTGAGAGCGGCCGCTTGAAGGTCGGGTCGCGCCTCCACCTGACTCCCGCGGAGTTGAACGCCTACATCGAGCATCAAGTGCCGGCGCTGACCGGCGGAGTGCGCAATCCCAGGCTCAGGCTGGTCGGCGCCGAAGTAGCGCAAGCGACAGCTCTCATCGATTTCGCGGAAATCCAGCGATCGCAAGGAAATCCTCCCGGGTGGCTGATGTCTCAAATCCTGGAGGGTGAGCGCCCGGTCACGGTCACGGCGCGCATCCGTTCGGCGGCCGGTCGGGCCACAGTGGACATCCTAAGCGTGGAAATCTCCGGCCAAAAAATCGACGGGCGCACGCTCGACTTCCTGGTCCAACAATTTCTGCTACCTCTATACCCCGAGGCAGCCCCAGGGCGACCTTTCGAACTGGGAGACCGTATCGAAAAAATTGACGTCACGCCGACTGAAGTCGGTGTGCTGATCGGTCGTTGAACGGTTAGCGGTTATTTGTCGGCTGCGCTCGCCAGCCTTTCCGCGAGGTCCGCGAGACCGATCGGATCGGGCAGTGTGCCCTGAGCGAGGCGGGAATTACCGCCGCCGCGCCCTCCAGCCTCCGCGACACACGCCTTTAGGGCCTTGCCCGCGTCGATTCCGGTGTCCGCCGAAACCGCATATAGGATCGCGGGCGGATCTACGCTGGTGGCCACGAATATGGCGTTGGGATGCGCTGTAAAGCTCTGTGCAAGAGCTCGCAGAGCCTCCATCGAGCCGCAAGTGAGATGCCGCACATGGCGGCGAACGCCGTCGGTATCCGCTTCGGCGGACTCATAAAGTTCCTTGCCTTGGTAAGTGGCCAGTTCTGATTCGAGCTTGCGCCGAGCCTTATCGACGGCGCGCGCCGTTTCGAGCTGAGCCGCCACTAGTCGCGGCGTGTCGTCGAGCGGTGCTGAGAACAGTTGGGCCACCTTGACCAGCACGTCGCAATCGGCGCGCGCGCGGCCTACCGCGCGTGCCCCGCACAGAAATTCCACCCGCATAGCCTGGCGCACTTTTTCGAGCTTGCGAACCAAGATCGGGCCGATCTCGCCGGTGAGGCGGACATGCGTGCCACCGCACGCGCTGCGGTCGAGCCCCTCGATGCTCACGATGCGCAGCGTCCCCTCGCGCTCGGACGGCTTCCGAAGTCCTTGCGCTTCGGCGGCCTGCTCGAACCGAACGGCCACCGAGCGATTCTCGCACACGATCTCGTTGGCGCGCCTCTCCGCTTCGCGTATGATCGCGGGTTCGACGGCGTCGGCCTCGAGATCGATCGTGGCACTCTCGGTGCCCAGATGGAAGCTGAGGGTGTGCAGTCCGAACTGCTCTCGGAAGATCGCCGAAAGCAGGTGCTGCCCGGTGTGCTGCTGCATGTGATCGAAGCGGCGCGGCCAGTCGATCGCGCAGTCGACGATGCCAGCCTCCACCGGCGCGGCCAGCCGATGTGCGATTCGCTCCCCCTCATCGACGACCTCTTCGACGCGCACCCCGGCGATCAGTCCCATATCGAACGGCTGACCGCCGGACGTCGGATAGAACGCGGTCTGGTCCAAGTACGCGACTGTTCCATCGCCGGCGATCTCGATGAGGTTGGCCCGGAATGTACGCAGGTACGCATCGCGATAATAGAGCCGTTCGGTCATCAGGCGACCTTGCTATTGTGGCAGAACACGGGCCGCTTGGCGGTGTCGTGATCAGGCGGTGTCGTGATCAGATTGAAACCACCGTCCGCTCAAGCAGCTGGACTTTGACAATGGCAACGGTTCATCCCAGGGTAGAATCACCTTCGCTGGTGGCCTTCCCATGAAGGTTGCCAAACCAGAACCCCGCCGCTTCGAACGGCGGGTTCTCTACCGGCTTTCAGGCCACGATAGGCCGGGTGGGGACCATTTGGGCTTTAGACGGTAACAATACTCTAGCGGGACCGCTACGCTCGCGGATGCCGTCAGGAACCAGGCCAAACAGACGCGCCCTGTTGAAGCAGCATGTTGATGTGGTGGCG
>JAGWQP010000588.1 GCA_028876805.1 Acidobacteriota bacterium
ACAGCGCCAAGGTTTCGTGGGATTTGGTCCGCTTCAGCAGAAACTTTCCGGTTTGGCGATCTTCAGCTTGGATGACCGCCGTATAGGCAACGTAGCGGAGGTCCGCGGTAACCGCGGTCAGGCGCGCGGCAGCACGGTCGATATTGGCGAAGGTGGCGTCGAGCGAACTCCCCGCGGCGGAGACCGCGGCTAGGGCGACCGCGCCCGCCAGAACGCAGGCGCGCGTCCTAAGTGCAGCGAATTGCCTCATGGCCGCGCAAACGCCATGTAGCCCTGCAAGCCGCCTTCCGAATCGAGAACAGGCTTCACCCGCGTCACCTGCAAATGGTGATCGCCCGCCCGGACTCGGAGCAACTGCGTGAGCCGTTCCGCCCATTGGTTATCAGGAACTTCGGCCAGGAGTTCCGTATTAACGAAGAAGACAGAGCTTCCATTTTCCGAGGGAAGCGTCGCGATGTTGCTGGCGGTGGGAATGCGGGGCTGATCGCGGAACCAGTCGCGCGGCGTGAGGAAGATGAAGGCAACAATGATACCGACCATCACGTCATACTGCCAGCTCGCTCGGGAGTAGTCCCAAAGAACAAAGCGCGTAAACATCTTCAAATTACTATTCTATCAAGGCTAGAGCCCCTAAACCGGTTGAATTCCGGCGCACCTTAGTCGGGAAAACCAGCCACAATCAGAAAACGACGATGGGGTGAAAGACGTGCGGCAGCACGGCCTCGCCAATGGCCACGAGTTCGCCGTGCCGGCTCAGCGCCTTAACGTGACGCGCGACGGGTTGGGCGCGAAAGGCCGAGGCGCTGAAGTTGCGACCTTGGCGGATTTGCGTCACCGCCAATTCATCCACAAACACAGCGGGAAAACCGGGCAGAAGCTCGGTGGGGGGAACCAGGGCATCGAGCAACCGTCCCTCGGCTGCGAGCGATTCGAGTTGCGCGAGGGTGCGCGCCTGACCGATCTCGAATTCACCGCTGGCGGTGCGCCTCAATTGGTGCAGATGGGCGCCGCATCCCAAGGCCTTGCCCAGATCGTGTGCGATCGAGCGGAGATAGGTCCCCCCGGAGCAGTGGGCACGCAGGTGTACGTCGGATCCGGCGATTTCGAGCATTGTCAATTCGTATACGTGCACCGCGACCGGCGCCAATTCCACCGCCACCGCCTTCCGCGAGAGTTCATAGGCCCGACGGCCTTCAACCTTCTTGGCAGACACCGGTGGTGGAATCTGGAGAAATTCACCGCGAAAGGGTTCGAGGTAGCGTTCCAGATCCGCTGGATCCAGGGTGACATCCATCTTTTCGCTGGTGGGGATGCCGGCGCGGTCGTAGGTGTCGGTCGACCAGCCAAATCGCACGACGCCGTCGTAAATCTTGTCGCTGCGCGTGTAGAACTGCGCCAGGCGCGTGGCGCGGCCGATCACAAGCGGCAGAACTCCTGTGGCGATGGGGTCAAGAGTTCCGAGGTGGCCCACTTTCCGCGTGCCGACGATCGATCGGGTTCGAGCCACCACGTCGTGTGAGGTCCAGTTTTCGGGCTTATCGAGGACAATTATTCCATCCAAAGTTGTTCCTGAGTATCCCATAGGTCATCGGCTCCGGCCTGACAGCGGGCTACGACTCATGCTAACAAGTTCCGGCCGTGGTGTAGCCTGGCAACGCTTGCCGTCGCCGGCGACGCCCTGTACTATGATTAGGTTAGAGACCTGGAAGGGCCCTCAGGCATGACTTCCCTTGGCGAGGCGCTTCGTCGCGAGCGGCTAAAGCGGAACCTTGAGCTCGATTGGATCGCCCAAGAGCTGAAGATTCCTGTCTCGATGCTGAACGCCATCGAGGAGGAGCGATTCGACAAACTTCCCGGCGGCGTTTTCACGCGCAGCTTCGTGCGGCAGTACGCCCGGGTGCTCGAACTGAATGAAAACGAGATCCTTGGTGAACTCGGACACATTCTGGTACCTGAAGTTGAAGAGCCGCCACCGTCGAACCCTCCCCAGACAGCGGACGCATTAATTCCGCGTCCGCGAATGACCGAATGGCAGGCTCTGCGCGATCCGGCCGCGCGATGGTCCTCGGTGATCGGAGCGGGCGGTCTGGTGGTAGCGGCGGTCCTCGTTGCGGCAGGGGTATATAGCCTGTGGCAGGGTCCCCGCATTCCGCTCACACCCGTCCGGAAGGCTCCGGCGGCGATTCGGCCGTCGGCACCACCGGTCGAAGCAGCCGGGCCCGCCGCTCCTGTGGCGGAATCGGTGCCCCCGGCAGCCGGCGGGCAGAGCGGGGCCTCCGTACCTGGTGCGCCAACTGCGCCGAGATCGGCGGACCGGGTGACCGGAGCCGCCGGCCCGGTGCTGGCCGGCGGGAACTCTCCTGCCCCGCCGGCGCCGTCCCCTACATCAGCCCCCGAGGCCAATCCCAACGCCCCGGTGCGGGTCGAAGTGACCGCGGACCAACCCACCTGGATCTCCCTAAGGGCTGACGGAAAAGAGGTCTTCGCCGGACTCCTGGACGCCAAACAGATCCAGACTGCGGTAGCGAATCGGAATGTGCGGTTGAGGCTCGGCAATGCGGGAGGCGTGAGTGTCCGGTTGAACGGCCAGCCGATCGGTGCCGTGGGCAGCAAAGGTTCCGTGCGCACCGTTCAATTCTACCCGCACGGCTTCAAGATTGAGCCGGCTGACGATTTTTACTACTAGAGGGTTTCGGGCGCCGATGCGCTGGATCCCTTGCGCTGGCGCAACAAGGCACGCTGTCTTCTTCGTTCGAGTTGTAACAATTCGCGCCGCCGGCGCTTTTTTACACTTTCATCCACCTTGCGCCAGAACTTTCGGAAGTAACTGACCGCGGAGAGCACGGCGAAGAACACCACTCCCCACATCAGGATCATACCCGGGAGACGCAGCGCCCGGTGGCGGATGCTGAGCAGCATGCAGGAGACCGCCACCACCTGCGAGAGCATCTTGGTTTTGCCCAAGTCGCTGGCCTTGATGGTATAGCCCTCGGCGGCCGCGATACTGCGCAGTCCGGAAACCGCGAATTCACGGGCCACGATCAGAATGGCCATCCAGCCGGGCAGGACCCGGACCTGCACCAGGGAGATGAGGGCCGCCGAAATCAGCAGTTTGTCGGCGATCGGGTCAAGCAGCGTACCGATGGTCGTCACCTGGCTCCAGCGGCGGGCCAAGTACCCGTCCAGCAGGTCCGTGGCGGCGGCGGCGAGAAAGATCGCAAGGGCTAACCATTCCTTGGTGAAGGTATAGCCAGCGATGGTGAACATCACATTCTCCTGCACCAGGGCGGCCACCAGCAGAGGCACAAAAAAGATGCGGAGAAGTGTCAGTGTGTTGGGAAGATTCATCGCCCAAACCAAATATAATTCGGTACGCGGCCCGGCAACAACCGGGTCGGCTGCGAGACCGAAAGCGGCTGCCACCCGCTCGGCGGCGGCCACACCGCGCCACCGGTCGCGGATAACCGGACCTTGGCCGAGCTCGGCGGGGCCGGCCTCGAGCAGGCGGGCCTTCGTCTGCTCGGGGGCCGGGCCGGTTGGTACCCATCATAGCTGTCGACACGCCCCGGGG
>JAGWQP010000589.1 GCA_028876805.1 Acidobacteriota bacterium
GATAATGCCACGCGGACTCCCGTAATAGATTCCGCCCGTCAGTTCGCGGACGATAATCATATCGGTGCCTTCCACCAGGTGATTCTTGAGCGGTGACGAATCCAGTTGCGACGCGTAAGCGCGCACCGGGCGGAGGTTGGCATAGACGCCCAACGCCTTGCGAATGCCCAGCAGGCCTTTTTCCGGCCGCTTCTCCGGAGGCGCGTTGTCGAATTCCGGCAGCCCCACGGCGCCCATCAGCGTCGCGTCGGCCTCCGCTGCGAGCCGCTCGGTTTCGAGCGGAAACGGATTGCCGGTTTGGTGAATCGCCACCCCGCCTAGCAGGGCTTCGGTGACGTTTAGCTTGTGATTCCACTTGGCGGCGACGTGGCGGAGAACGCGGAGGGCCTCGCGCGTCACCTCCGTGCCGATCCCGTCGCCAGGAAGAACGAGTATGTTGAGGTCCATTCCTTAGTCGGCTGCCACCCCCAGGACCTTCTGACCTGCGTGGATCAGCGCGACGATTTCTTCATCCATGAGCCCTTTTTTGCGCTGGTCGGCGATGGTGGTGAAGCGGTGATAGAGATCGTCCAGCTCGGACTTAGAGAGGTCGAAGCCCAAATCCTGACAGCGCTTCAGCAGCGCGTGCCGGCCGCTATGCTTGCCGAGCACCAGCTTGCCTTCGGGCACGCCCACCGATCGTGGGTCGATGATCTCATAGGTGGACTTTTCCTTGAGGTAGCCATCCTGGTGGATGCCGGCTTCGTGCGCGAATGCGTTGCGGCCGACGATGGCCTTGTTGGGCTGCGGTCCGAAGGTGATGATGGAGCTGAGCATCTGGCTGGCCGAGTAGAGGTGCTCGGTGTGAATGCCGGTGTGGTACGGGTAACAGTCGGGCCGCGTCTTCAGGATCATGACCATCTCTTCGAGCGACGTGTTCCCTGCCCTTTCGCCGATGCCGTTGATCGTGCATTCGATTTGGCGCGCACCGGCTTGGACCGCCGCGAGCGAGTTGGGCACAGCGAGGCCAAGGTCATCGTGGCAATGCACGCTCACCACCGCACAATCGCCGAGCGCCTGGACGACGCGGCCGATGATCTCGCCGTACTCGGCCGGCACCGAGAAGCCGACTGTATCAGGGATGTTGACCGTGCGCGCCCCTGCAGCCACCACCGCCTTGGAGATCTGCTCTAGGAAGTCCGCGTCCGTGCGCGAGCCATCCTCGGCCGAGAACTCGACGTCATCGACGTGACGACGCGCCAGCTCGACCGCAGCCACGGCTTCCTCCAGCACCTGCTGCCGCGTCTTCTTAAGCTTGTGCTTGAGGTGAATCTCGCTGGTGGCGATGAACGTGTGAAGGCGCGGCCGACGGGCGTGCCGGAGCGATTGCGCCGCGCGCTCAACATCGAGCGTACAACTGCGCGCGAGCGCCGCCACCTGTACCCACGGAAACTCTCGGCTGACGGCTTCGACGGCCTCGAAATCTCCCTCGGAGGCGATCGGAAAACCGGCTTCGAGCACGTCCACGCCCAGTTCGACCAGCTTGCGCGCCATGCGCAGCTTCTCCGGAACCGTCATGCTACAGCCGGGCGATTGCTCCCCATCGCGCAGCGTCGTATCGAAAATGTATACGCGGTCGCTCATGGCTATCACCGATAGGAGTCATTATGGCGGTCGGATCTGGAATTTGGCAAATTTATAATTTTACGGGTCTGCATTAGCCAATGTTATAATCCGGGTTTCATGGAACTCTACTCATTGCAGGTTTTTTTAACGGTGGCTACGGAGAAGAGTTTTTCCAGGGCGGCCGAGAAGCTGCTGCGCACGCAGCCGGCCGTCTCGCTGGCCGTGCAGCGGCTGGAGCAGGAGCTGGGCGAAAAGCTGATCGACCGCTCGGGCAAAGAGCTGGTCCTCACCGACGCCGGGAGCACGGTGATTGAATACGCCCGCCGCTTCCAGAGCCTGCAGCAGGAGCTGGACAATTCGCTGGCCGAACTACGCGACAATTCGGCGGGCCGCTTGGTGATCGGCGCCAACGAATCGACGACGCTCTACCTGCTGCGGCACATCGAGCGCTACCGAGAACTTTACCCCAAGGTGAAGGTGACGGTGCGCCGTAGCCTTTCGAGCCGTATTCCCAATGAGCTGCTCGACGGCAACCTGGAACTCGGGGTCATCAGCTACGATCCTTCCGACGAGCGCCTCAAATCCAAAGTGATCTACTCGGATTCGCTGGCCTTCGTGGTCTCTCCCAAACACCGCCTGGCACACCGCAAAACCGTCTCCATCGAAGATTTGGGCTCGGAAACCTTCATCGCCCACAACGTGGTGTCGCCGTACCGTGAGGTCGTCATCCGCACTTTCCGCGAACGGAAAGTTCCGCTCGGAATCGATGTGGAAATGCCGACCATCGATACCATTCGCAAACTGGTGCAGAACAACCTCGGAGTGGCCTTCCTGCCGCGGATGTGCGTGGAGCAGGAAATCGAGCAGAAGACGCTGCGCGAGGTTCGGGTCAAGGAGATGCACCTGGAACGGAAGATCCGGCTGGTTTACCCTACGCGCCGAGGGCTCAGCCACGCGGCTACGGCGTTTCTGCAGTTAGTGGCTTGAACTGCGGCGCGGAGTGCTGAAAAGCCTGAGCATGGTATGCACTTACGCCGGCGATGCCCTCGGCCGCCAGCAGTCTGGAAAGCGTGCCAGTGGGGATCGCTCGATCTGAGCTTTGCCGAGCTGCTGTTGCACAGCATGCGCCACGTGCAACACCACGCCGCCCAACTCAACCTTCTTTTGCGACAGCACACAGACTCGGCACCGGGCTGGATCCAGCGGACCGAGGTCCGCTCAACGCAGGATAAACGCCGACCCGCCGGGTGGCGGCCAATCACGAATCGGCGCGCTTGCGGTGCTAACCGAGCTTGTTGCCCGCCAGGGCAATCACCAGAGCGGCCGCACCGAGGAAGCTGCCGAACGGCAGCTCGTACGTGGATGAATCTTTTCCCGTGGCGCGGATGTATCCGTAGCCGATGACCGAGCCGGCTATGGAACCCAGCATCAAGGTGAACAAAGCTCCACCGAAGCCGAGGAAGCTGCCGGCCATGGCAATCAGCTTGACGTCGCCCAAGCCGAGGCCCTCGCGATGGCGGACGAGCTGATAGACCCAGCCCGCCACCCACAGCACGAGGGCCGGCAGGGCCGCGCCTGCGGCCGCCTCGAGAATCGACTCCACTCGATCACTAGCCGGCCCTTCCATCCTCGGGAGAAGGAGGCCGACGATGCTTTCCGGCAACGGCACGAAGATCGAAAACACCATTCCGGCCAGAGCGCCACCGAGGGTCAGTTGGTCCGGAAGAATGCGTTCCTCCAGGTCGGAGAAGATCAAGCCCACCAACAAAGCCGCGAAGACACACATTTTGAGCGCGGCCGGGGTCGGGCCCAGCGTCCAGACGAAAGAGAAGAAGGCGAGACCGGTAACCAGTTCCACTAGCGGGTACCGGAGGGGGATGCGCGCGCCGCAATGGCGGCACTTGCCGCCGAGAAGTGCGTAACTCAACAGGGGGACGTTGTCGTACCAGGCGATGGTTTTTTGGCAGTAGATACAATGTGAGCGCGGCCGAACTACGGAGAGATCGCGCGGCCAGCGATAAATGCACACGTTCAGAAAGCTGCCGATGATCAAGCCGAAAAGGAGGGCCAGAAAGCCGGCCATCAGGAGAGCACCTCTCGATAGACTTCCATCGTACGGTGGACCATGTGCTCTGTGGTAAATCTTTCCTGAACCGTGAGGCGGGCCGCCTCGCCAAGTCGCGCGGCAAGCGCTGGCGAGTCCCGGAGTTTGCCGATGCCTTCCGCAACCGCGGCGGCGGAATTATCGACCAGCAGGCCGTTGCCGCCGTCGACAATGATTTCCGACAGACCGCCGATGCGACTGGCCACCACCGGCACCCCCGCGGACATAGCTAGTAACACGGCCGAGCCGAGGCCCTCGCTGTAGGTAAGGTACACGAATATGGCGGCTTGCTTCAGATCGTTTTCCAAATCCGTAGTCCAGTGCAGCGGTATGCGCGCCAGATGGGCCGCGTCCGCGGCCAGATGAGCACCTTTCTGGGAATCGCCGTTGTCGGCCAGGGCGAGCACAGCCGTGCCTTGCGCCGGCGCGAGCAACGGCACTCCGTCATAGACGACCGCGATCTTTTCCTGTGGCACGCCGCCGGCTTCGAGGACCGACTTCACGAACCGGGAGACGGCCAGATAGCGCCCGGCACTCCGGTACTTCCACCGCGATCGAATGGGGAAGGCGACGCGGCGCGAAACGACCAACGGGGACCTGGAGGCCAATAAGGCGAGCGTGTGGCTGCGCGCGTCGTGGGCATGCACCAAATCGTACCGGCGAGCGAGCGTGGACACGCGCAGCAACCCGAGCGGTTCGGCCGGGAGCTGCTCCTTGAGCGCTTTTTGAAGCAGCGGCGACGCCGCCGGAGCGAGCAGCGTCGACAGCGC
>JAGWQP010000590.1 GCA_028876805.1 Acidobacteriota bacterium
CCTGCACCGTTAATCCCCTTGGCATTATTAGCGGAATCGTTGGAGTTGAGGTTATAGTTCCGAATCGTATCATAAAGCTCACCGTGGAATGCAGTGCCGCCTGCCTTGGTCACGGTGTTGATCACCGTAGGACCATAGGCGTTTTCCGCGCCGAAGGACGTCGTCAGAACATGCACTTCCTGCAGCATTTCGAGGTTCGGGTTGACCGGCGTTGCGCAGTTGCAGCCAGGGTCCGAGGTGTGGGCGCCATCCGACGTAATCTCAGTGGACGCAGTCGGCGTTCCGTTTGCAGAGAAGCCGCCGACGGCGCTCTGGGTACCGGCATTACCCGATCCGTTGATTCCAATTACCTGACCGTTAAACCTTGGGGCGTTGGTGATACCGTTGGTCGACGCCATGCCGGGCATGATCTTTAGATACTCGGCCGCGCTCCGGCCCACGATCGCCACATTCTGCAGCTCGTTGGTGCTAAGGGTCGTGGCCTGTGCGCCGGTCGTGACCGTTTCGATCTGGCTGGCGTCAGCGCTTACCTCGACCGCCTGGTTCACCGAGCCGACCTGCATGGGCACGTTCACGGCGCGCTCCTCGGAGGTATTCAGGACAATGCCCTTAACGTCGTACTTCTGGAAGCCGCTGGCTTCCACAGAGAGCGAATACGTGCCCGCGGGTATCGCGGGCAGCGAATAATAGCCAACTGCGCTGGTTGCGGTCTTGCGAACGTCGCCCGAAAGCGCATTCGTCAGGGTGACCGCTGCACCAGGAATGGCGGAACCGGAAGCGTCGGTCACCGTCCCTGTTAAGGTCGCCGTGACCGTCTGGCCGAACCCGGACGGCGCCCCAGCGAGCACAGCAATAGCTACCAGAACCGATACGATTTTCAATTGCGTAGCCATATTCTCTAATCCCCTTTCGAGAAGCCCTGACGGCTCCGGGACGCGGGCTCCACCACCGCGCAGTAGAACCAGCCCGCCGCAGACATTCACTCAGCATACTGAGCTCTCGCCTGCCGCCACAATCGCCCTTGAAGCAACACAAATAGTTTAGGGACCGTATGGAGAAAAGCAAGCCGAAGGATGGAGACATGGAGGTAAATCACCGTTACATCGCGGTAAATCACCAGGGTGGAGTCCGACGCAATTCGTTGTAGAATGCCTCTTCGAGGCGCGATTGGCCCGCTCTTTCCCGGCATGACTTTTTCCCGCCGTCATCTGTTCTCTCTGCCGGCCGGCACTCTTCTGTCGCTGCGCCTCAGGGGTGCTTCTCAGCCTCTGTTTGAAGAAGTGTCGCCGGCCGCGAGCGGGATCACCTGGGTGCACGAAAATGCCATGTCGCCCCAGCGTTACCTGCCCGAGACGATGAGCCCCGGCTGCGCCTTTCTCGACTTCGACAACGACGGCTGGATGGACATCTACCTGGTGAACAGCGGCCCGTGCGATTTCTACCGGCCGGCCCGGCCCTTGCGCAATGCGCTTTACCGCAACAACCGCGACGGCACATTTACCGACGTCACCGAGGCGGCGGGCGTAGCGGGTGGTACGTTCGGCATGGGCGTGGCGGTCGGGGACTACGACAACGACGGCTGGCCCGATCTCTTCGTGACCTCCTACGGCAACTGCATCCTTTACCGCAACAACCGTGACGGCACCTTTACCGATGTCACCAAACGCGCCGGTGTGGAAACGCCTGGTTTTACAACCAGCGCCGTCTGGTTCGACTACGACAATGACGGCCGCCTGGACCTGTTCGTCTGCAGCTATGTCAATTACGGAAAAGCCGATCACTTCCTTTGCGACGACGGCCGGTCGGGCATGAACTATTATTGTGTTCCGCGGCTCTTCAAAGGCACGTCCAGTTTCCTTTACCACAACAATGGCGACGGAACCTTCACTCGGGTCGAGCGGGGAACCGATATCGCAAGCTCCTCCGGCAAGGGCCTTGGGGTCGTCGCCACGGACATCAACAACGACGGCTGGATGGATCTGTTCGTCGCCAACGATTCGGTGCAGAATTTTCTCTTTATGAACCGCGGCCCGGAGCGCGCCCAGTCCCACCCGGGCAGTCCGGGCGTTCGAACTTGGCGGTTCGAAGAGTCGGCGCTACCGGCGGAAGTGGCCTTCGGCCAGGACGGGCAGGCGCGTTCCGGCATGGGCGTGGACGCGGCTGACGTCTTCAACAGCGGCTACCAGGATCTGTTCGTCGCCAACATCGATCAGGAAATGTTCTCGTTGTACCGGAACATGAAGGACGAGACGTTCCGCGACATTTCCCGAGAACAGGGGATCGGGCAGCTGACCCGATATCTCAGCGGCTGGGGACTCAAGTTCTTTGATTACGACAACGATGGCGCCGTCGATCTGATTCTGGCGAATGGTCATCCCGACGACCGCATCGAGACTCGTACTGCCCAGGTTAAATACAAGGAGCCCCTTCTTCTGTTTCACCAGGAAGCCGGGAAGCTGCGCAATGTCAGTGCCGATGCCGGCCCTGCATTCAGCAAGTCGTACGCGGCGCGTGGGCTAGCGGCGGGAGACTTCAACAACGACGGCTTGATTGACATCCTGATTGGCAATAACGGCGGGCGGCCTCTGCTGTTGCGCAACGTCTCCAACGCCGGCAACCACTGGCTCGGCTTGAAGCTCGAGGGTGTCCGTTGCAATCGTGACGCCATTGGCGCGAAGATCCGTTGGTCCGCCGGCGGCACGGTTCGATCGCGTCTGAAGAACGGCGGTGGCAGTTATCTCTCTTCGCACGATCCGCGGGAGGTGCTGGGCGTGGGCAATGCCGCCAAGATTGAGTGGGTCGAGATCACCTGGCCCAAACCCAGCGGCAGAGTCCAAAGGATCGAGAATCCTCCGTTGAACCGGTACCTCGCAGTCAGGGAAGCGTAACCGCGGCAAGCGGCACGCTAATCCGGATACTTGTCGCCCGGCTTCGAGACGCGAATCCAGTGATCGGTGAACTGGTAATGTAAACCCGGCACGTCAACCTTGGGCATGTGACAACTGATGCAATCCCCCTTCGAAACGGGGCAGGTTTTGGCGCGCGGATCCGCCGCCGAATGGCACAACTGGCATTTGGAATCGTAAGCAGAGTTGTCCTGCGACAAGTTTCCGTGCGCATCGTGACAGGCGATACAGGCGATCCGCGTGTCGCCGGCATCGTAGCAACGGCTATTGGTGAGGCGATAGAACTGGAAGCGGACGTTGCCGGCCCCGCGCGGACCGTTGGTTGCAATGTCAGCCCAGCTTGGATGACACTTGCCGCACAAATTGCCGAGCTCCTCGGTTTCCATCGCGGCCAGCTTTGGCATCGCCGCGCCTTTGGCGTCCCCGCGCCTCACCGCCGCGGCGTGCCGGTCGGCGCCTGTGTGGCACTGGACACACTGCACGCCGGGCGTTAGTGACTCCGGACCGGAAGTCGCTCCCCAAACGGCGCCGGTGGAATGACAGCCAAAGCACCGGCGGATCTCCTCCGGATCGATTTTTCTGCCGGCCGCTTCTTCCAGGTTACGCCGCAGCCTCCCCGCGTGGCCGGGCGTCCAATCGAGGCCCTTCGCTTCGGGATAGAAGCTCGCCGAGGCCTCATACCACGCGCCGCCCCACCGGTAGAGGTACGTCTGGCCCTCGATGCCCGCGCCAAATGCCCACTCGATCGGCGCGTTCATGGAAGCCGTGGAGTCGGTTACCGAGTAACTGGCCTGATCGCCTTCGCGCCGGATCGAATATGAAAAATTTCCGCCGCGAAACCCGAGATCCGGATTGTTTTTCAGAAAATCACTTCCCCGCGCGGGTTGGAGTGCGTGACTCATCGGCGACGATTTCGCCGCGTCCGCTTCCCGGCGATGGCAGAGGCCGCACTCCTGCGCGGAAGCCGAGCCCCACGCGGCCAGCTGCCCCGCAAGCAGGAACCAGCGGATCATTTCCCGGCTGCCTTCCGGGTCTCCTCGTCCGCGGTGAGCTGGCGCACGATCGTGCGCTCCCGGTCGCCATCCTCCCGCCGTTTTAAGCGGTAGTAAACGGTAGCCAGGCTGACATGCGCTTCCAAAAACCGGGGTGATTCCCGGACCAGTTTTTCCAGCCTCTGCCGCGCCTCTTCCACCTTATCGGTGGCGAGTTCGACCGTCGCAATCTGATATTCTACGGCCGGATCTCCGGGGTGCAGCGCCAAGCTTCGCTCGAATCGCGAGAGCGCCTCGTCGAAATGCTGGTCGCGCTTGGCAATCATACCCAACTGAAACATCGCCGTGAAATTATACGGGTCGAGCTCCAGTTCCGCCCGAAAAGCCGCCGCGGCTGCTTCGAAATCGCCCGCGCCCACCATCGCCAGTCCGGCGTAGGCATGCGCCTCCGGGAGGCGTGGATTCAGTTCGATCGCCTTCTCCAGGTCTTCCCGCGCGCCGGCAACGTCGTGCACGTTTAACTTTGCGGTCGCCAGCAGCAGGCGCGCTTCCGCAGAATCTCCGTGGCGCAGGATGCGGTCGATCACCTGGCCGCCGCGCTCCGTCTGCTGGTCGTGGATCAGCGCCGTGCCGAGCAAATAGCTGAGCCCCAGATCGTTCGGCATCTCCTTTTCCCATGGGTCGAGCAGCGCGATCGCCTTCTTGTAGTCGCCCAGCCGCAGATCGCAGTCGGCCAGCAGAAATGTCACCTGCTGGTTTTTGGGTAGCAGAGGAAGCGCCGCTTCCAGCTTTTCCCGCGCCTCGGCAATGCGCCCGGTCTTGTAATAAGCCAAAGCCAGGTTGACCAGCGCTTGCGGATTCCTCGGCTGGATCTTGAGCGCCCGGTTGTACGCGGCCATCGCCTCCGCAAACCGGCCTTCCTGCGCCAGGGCCGCGCCGAGATTCGACAGCGCGTCGAGCGCATCCGGACGCACTTTCAAATACTCCTGATAGATCCGGATCGCGCTGGAATAGTCGCCCGACTGGTGAGCGGTTATGGCGTCCTTGAGAAGCGATTCGGCTTGCGGCTGGGCGAGAAGCCCGGATATCGCCAGGGCCAGCGCGAAAACGGAACGCATCGAGGTAAGTATGCCACCAGGATCGCGAATCCGCCACCTATCGCGGCGCTCGCACCACAAAGCCGGCAGTAGCGACCGTGTTTTCCCATGCCATTTTCAACTGGCCTTCCGTGATGCCCGTCTTCGTCAGCGTGATTTTGTAAGTCTCGATGGGTTTGGGCGGCCGGCTCATGTCCATCGCCACGCGTACCAGATCCCGTTCCTGGTGATACTCGAGGCCCGATTGCCGGGTCTCTTGATTAATGATCAACTGCCATTGTTGTGGATCAGGCCAGACGAACAGTGAGTAGTCGCCCTTGGGTACAACCAGCCCCTTGAATTCCAGATCCGCGCTGGTATGGAGGAGGGTAGCGTCGTTTGCGCCCGCGCGCCACACCTGGTTATACGGCACAAGCCCGCCGAATATGACCCGCCTTCGCATCGATGGCGCGCTGTAGTTGATCGTAATCTTCTGGCCGTCGAGGGTGAGGGAGGTCCTTGCCGGCGGGCTGAGAGGAGGCGGTTGCGGCGGCCTCACTCCCGCCGGCGGCTCGTCGGTAATACGCGGTCCCGCCGGAGGTCCTTCGAACTGAGAAAAGCCCAGGCCCGCTACCACTACGGAGGCTGCGCCGATTAACAGAGATCTCATACCGCCTACTCGTCGCTCGCGGAACTCACCTTGGGTTCGAATGCATCCTCGGCTGCAGTTCACGGTGCATGACGTAGGACACCTCGGTGGGTACCGAGTCCTTGTACGTCACATCGAGAACGATTTGAAAATAGCGGGGGATTTCACCGTTGGGCTTGCGCATCTTGGATACCAGAATCTCCGCCAGGTGAGGCTGCGTGAACCACTCCACCGCCGCCAGCGTTCCCGGGTTGTGATTGGCCGAGAAGCTTTCAATGTCGCCGGACCCCAAGGGACCCGGCGCGTGCGACACCAGGGCGTACACTTCGCCGTTGTCGGGAAAACTGCTTTCGAGTGTGAAGACGCCGGAGTAATGATCGTCGAGGCGCGCGGGCTCGCCCGAACGCGGATGGAGGTTGCGCACTCCTTTTTCCTCCAGCACGAATTCCAGCGGCACGGGAAGCCCGCGCAGCGGGTCGCCGTGGACACGAGGCGCGCCTACGAAAATGATATTGCTGTCCGCCAGTTGCTGCTGCGTAATCTGCGTGCTGCGCGTCACCGACACGTTCACTGGGCTCGCATTCAGGATCTTGCCCAGACGGAAAACCGCCGATATCTCTCCCACCGCTGCGTAGTACCGCGGCACGATGCCGGAACTCTTCAGGGTTTTGCGGAGCTCTTCGACTTTGGCGGATTTCTGCGCTTCTTCCCAGGTATTGATCGCCTGGTCGCGAAAAAGCCCGGCCCCCTGAAATCCTACAAACAGAGGCGTCGCCACCGCTACGATCAATGGACGATCCGGAACCAGGAACGGCTTCCATAACTCGTTCAGCTCCGGCGACCAGTTCGCGCGTGTCGCGGCGAAAGCGTGCCGTTCGCCCCAGAGCTGAACGCCTGTGTAGATGGCCGTTGCGGTAGTAATGACCAGCAGCCCTGCCAACACAATCGCGGCCAGCCGCCAGGTAAGCGCCGCCGCGGGCCGCGGTGTATTCGGTTTCGCTTGCAGGATGGCTTCCAATTGCGGCTGGGACTCGGGGCGCCGTCTCGCCACCTCCCAGCTGAGCTTGAAGCGCCCTTTCGGCAGGTCGATGACGACCGGGTCGTCCTTGCCTTCCTGCCGGTAGTATTCGGCCAGTTTCTGCCGCAGACGCCCAACCTGAATCCGCACCCCGGAATCCTGTCGCGGGTCGTATTTGGACGGCCTTCCCAGCGCATCGATGCCGATGGTGTACTCCTTCAATTGATCGGCTTCGCCGGACAGCGATTTGTCCGCCAGGAAGCGCAGTAACCGGCGTAGAACCCCGGAGTTACGAAACGTCTCGCTGTGCAGAATGCGCTCGATCTCGGCCAGGGTAAGCTCGTCCCTCACCAACATTGACGAGATTATATCCCAGTCGCGTCGCCGCGGCCGAAGTCTCGCCAACTTCGATAACCCGCCGGAGAGTCGCCGGTTATTCACATGTGACAAGGCTGCATCGGGCAGTTCTCGACCTATACTTTGGCGTCGTAGCTATCGAATTGAAGCGGCGAATCTGCTTTTGGGGAAGGCCGCGAATGGAAACGGGAGGGATCTTGGAATTCAACGACCACGGCGCCAGCGGAAGTTTCAGCCGACGCCGCCTGTTCCGCGGCGCGTTCATAGCCGGGAGTTCCTCGCTGCTCACTTCCGGATGCGGAATGCGGACAGAAAGCTCGTCGGGGGCGGAAGGTACCACGATCATCGCGAGCAGCGCCAGCGCGGTGGCCGACACCGCCGGCGGCAAGGTGCGCGGTTTCAGCCGTAACGGCATTCACACTTTCAAGGGCATTCCCTATGCCGCGACGACGGAAGGTTCGGCGCGCTTCCTGCCGCCTTCCAAGCCGCGGCCCTGGAGCGGGATCCGCAGCTCGATGTACTACGGACCAACCTGCCCGCAACGCCCGCGCGCCGGCTGGTTGAACGATGAAATCGCGTTCCTGTTCCAGTGGGACGATGGCCAGCCTAGTGAGGACTGCCTCCGCGTGAACTTGTGGACTCCCGGTTTAGACGCCCGCAGGCGACCGGTCATGGTCTGGCTGCATGGCGGCGGTTGGAGCGCTGGTTCGGGACAAGAGCAGCCTGCGTATAACGGCGAAAACCTCAGCCGACGCGGCGGCGTCGTGGTGGTCACCCTCAATCACCGGCTCAATCTCCTGGGCTATATGAATCTGTCGGAATACGGCGCGAAGTATGCCTCGTCCATGAACGTCGGCGTGCTCGACCTCGTCGCCGCGCTCGAATGGGTGCGCGACAATATCGCCAATTTCGGAGGCGATCCCGACAACGTGCTCATCTTCGGGCAGTCGGGCGGCGGAGCGAAGGTCAGCACGCTGATGTCGATGCCGATGGCCAAAGGCCTTTTTCACCGCGCCGTCGTGCAGAGCGGCTCGGCGCTGCTGCTGGGCGAACCCGAACGCAATGCGAAGCTCGCGGCGGCGGTCGTTGCGGAACTGAAGTTGGGCAAGGCCACGATTGACAAGATCCAGAGCGTGCCTTACGCGCAATTGCTGCAGGCCGAGGCGGGAGCGCTGAAAAAGCTGGAGCCCGACTTCGGAATGCGCTGCGGGCCCGGGATGCCCGTGCGTCGCGGCGTGCTATCCCCTTTCGGTTTTGGCCCCGTGGTGGACGGCAAAATCGTGACCCGCCATCCCTTCGACCCGGATGCGCCGGCTGTCTCCGCTGCCGTTCCGATGCTGATCGGTACAGTGTTGAACGAGCAATCGCCGAGCATGACGCATGTTGAGCTGGAATCGATGACCGAAGACGAGATGAAGAAGCGGGCCGCCGAACGCTATGGGGACCACGCTGAAGCCGTCGTGGCCACATACCGGAGAGCCTTCCCTGACGTGAAGCCGGTGGAGCTGCTTTCTCGCATGTTCAGCGTCCGCATCAACGCTGTCGCGCAGGCGCAGTTGAAGGCCGCTCAGAACGCCGCGCCGGCATTCATGTACTTGTTCGCCTGGCAGACGCCTTTATTGGATGGCCGGCCACGCGCGTTCCATTGCAGCGAGATACCGTTTGTCTTCTGCAACACAGACCTATCGGCCTTCGCCACCGGAGGTGGACACGAAGCCCGAACGCTCGCCGCAAAAGTTAGCGATGCCTGGATCAACTTTGCGCGGCACGGCGATCCTAATCACCCCGGCCTTCCCGCCTGGCCGAGATATGATACGGCCGGGCCAGTGATGGTTTTCGATAATACCTGCGAAGTCAAAAACGATCCCGACCGCGAGCTGCGTAAAGCGGTCAACGGGGCCCTGTCGTAACGCCGATTGGGAGAAATCGATGGCAACCCCCATCTACAAAGGTCACATCGGTTTCGGCTTAGGGCTGCCTCAAAAATAACCTCTCATAGTTGATCGGTTTCCAGCGCTCTTTTTCCGTTCGGCGACATTGCATAAGCGACCTGTTCATGGCGAATTCGTCCTCATGCAGCAGTTGGTGTTTGGTATAAGCCGCGGCAATGTTTCTGCCAGCGATAATGTTTCAGCTCGGCGCCTTTCGATTCCGAGTCTCGATCGGCG
>JAGWQP010000591.1 GCA_028876805.1 Acidobacteriota bacterium
CGACGACGGTGTGTATGTATTCGGCGCTGTTGTGCTTCATCGCCCTGAGATCGTAGTTCTCAAGAATGTTGAGCGCTTCCAGCATCACCGGGCCCTGACTGCCGAAACCATGTTTGTAAACCTGGTAGCCGCGGTAATTCGTGGTGGCTGGTTCTTCCAACTTGGCGAAGAACTCGGAGAAATCCGCCAGTTCAAATGGTGCCTGGTGTTCCTGCAGGAACGCTACCATGTCGTGCGCAATGTCGCCCTTATAGAACCGGTCGCGAGCCGCCACTATTCCGGCTCTGCGGCCCTTGCCCGCGGCTGCGCGTTCCGCTTCCACCATGAGCTTCAGCGTGTGCGCCAGCGTCGGCAGCTTGATGGTTTCGCCGGACTTGTATATCGATTTGTCCGGCTTCAACCAATAGACTTGATTTTCCGGCCATTTCTCGAAGAATTTGAGATTTCCCTGGATCGACCGCGCAGTGCGAGGCCGCAAGGGAAAGCCCTGCTCCGCGTAATCGATGGCACGCGCCGAGACCTGTTCGAAACTCATCGTGCCCCATTTCTCTAGCACTGTAAGCGCCGCGTGCAGCGCGCCCGGAACGACGGCGGGGTCCAGACCGGCGCCGTCCAAGTTCTTGCCGCGTGCGAGATACCAGTCGATAGTTGCGCTTTTCGGCGCCCAGCCCTGGCCGACGACGGCGGTCACCTTGCCCGCGCTGCGCGGATAGACCAGCACCAGCGCTTCCCCGCCCAGGCTGTAGAGATCCTGTTCGACCACGCCGCCAGCCAGCAGCGCCGCCACGCCAGCGTCGAATGCGTTCCCACCGCGTATCAGGATCTCGAACGCGGCGGCAGTGGTAAGCGGATGTCCGGTTGAGACCCCCGCGTTGTGGCCCATGACAGGCGGACGCTCCGCCGCGTTGCCGCTCATGACCAAAAGTGCGAACGCCGCCCCTACAGAGGCCCTGGTGACGCGTGGGAAGTGCATTGCAGGATCCCTCCCTTGTGGAAAGCTCTATTAGTTTATACTAAGCTCTCAAATCCATGGCCACACTCCCTCGCGAATCATGCCGTTGTCGCCAGAAGAATTGAGCTGACCGCCTTTTCGTGTTCTTCCTGTCGCTTGGTGGGGCTGAAGTCCTTTTTCATCAGCTCTCGGCGCTGCCGTCGGGAAAGCAATTCATGTGGCCCATCCACCTTCAATACCGGCTCGAGAAGGATTAAAAGACCCGTGCAAACCATCGCGGGCGCGCCGTGACGCCGCGGAGCGGCGGTGATCCGTACTCGAGGCAAAAACCACTACCTATGGCGGCGTCGCGAGGAAAACGCTGCATGTGACTCGAACTTTCGTAAGGTGATTGAGGTCGGACCGGCCCTGTGTTGTGGGCGCAATTTCCGGTGCCTCGGCTGGCACGCGCTCCTCGGCGCGAATCAGGCGCTCGTTCAGCACGGTGCTACGGAGGCCGGGGGAAGGCGACGGGAGCGACAACTGCGATTGCGTGCCGTCGTTCCCCGCTGCTTTCGTGGCTCGACGGCGAGGTGTGCTACACCACCGTCGGCGGGCCTTCCGGCCGCTGACGGCGAATGCGGCGCGAACCTGGCGCCCAGGCGCGCTCGTTCAGCGCTCGGGCGGCGTCCCCCGCCCCGCGATTGCCGGAGGCGAGCGTGCATTGCACTCAGGTGCGGTCACCGCACACGGGTGGATTCACATAAGCTGGTAACGTGATTCCGTCAGCTCCTTATCTCATCAATGATGCCTCCAAGCTGCTCACTCCCGCCCTCGCCATCTATCCCGAAATCGTCGACCAAAACATCGCCGCAACAATTCGCCTCCTCTCCGGTGACCCCAACCGCTGGCGCCCTCATGTCAAGACAGCCAAGCTCCAGTTCATCATGCATCGCCTGGTGCAACGCGGGATCGGTCAGGCCAAATGTTCCACCACGGTCGAGCTGTCAACCGCCTGCGCAGCCGGATTTAGAGATGTTCTTCTCGCCTATCCGGTAGTCGGAGGCAACGCCCTCCGCGTCCGCGAGCTGGCCGCTCAAAACCCGCAGGCCCAAATCTCCGTCCTTGCCGAAAATCCGGCGCAAGCAGCTGCGTGGCAAGGCAGCCGTGTAGGGATTTTCATCGACGTTAATCCCGGTATGGACCGCACCGGCATTGAGCAGGATCATCTCCCTGCAATTCTGGAAGTAGCTGGCGCCATCACGCGTGCTAACTTGGCGTTCCGAGGCCTCCATTATTACGACGGTCATCTCAAAGCGCCGTCTTTCCAGCAGCGCGAACAGCTTGCCCATTCCGGCTACGACCGACTGATGGAAATCGTCAAGGCCGTGGAGCATTCCGGGCTTCACGTCGAAGAAGTGATCACCTCCGGCACCCCTGTCTTCCACTGCGCGGCGAGATACGCACCCTTCCGCAGATCCACCTTCGCCCACCGGGCTTCGCCCGGAACCGTAGTGTTCAGCGACGTCACCAGCCTCGCTCAACTTCCAGTTGAGTGGGGGTACCAGCCGGCGGCGCTCGTCGTTTCGACTGTTGTTAGTTATCCGAGGGCGAATCTATTTACCTGCGACGCCGGCCACAAAGCCATCTCCGCCGACGCCGGTCTTCCCACCTGTGCCGTCGCTGGTCATCCCGACTGCACTCCACTCAAGCCAAGTGAAGAGCATCTCCCCATCGAAGTCAGATCAGGCAGGCGCCCCGAAATTGGCGAGCCTCTATACTTGATCCCTCGCCACGTCTGTCCGACGGTTAACAATTTCGACGAGGCTCTAATCATTGAATCGAATCGTATCGTCGGCATCGAACGTGTCACTGCTCGCGGCCACGACTCCCCGCTTCGAAAAGCAACAGCCTGTTGAAGAAGTGACACCCTTTAGCCGCCTAGGCACTCTAGGTGCCCCCCAGGCGCGGGGGTTCAGCGCGGCGCCCGGCGACGGTACGCGATGGTGGGCGATTCTGCCGCAGCCAAAGGCAGTACCGCCCTTTGCCGCTGCTCCGGGGTTTGTTCGCGGCGCGGCGGGACAGCAGCCACACCGTTGCCGCCGGCGCTGGTGCTGGGCGCACGAACCCGGCCAATCCGGCGGAACGTGTCGACCATGGCGAGGCACTCGCGGCCGCTCGCCGGGCAATCGGCGCAGTCCCGCGCCGATTCCAGTCGGAGTACACATGTCGGGTCGGCCCTAAATCTGTCCCTTTCCATTTCTGCATCGAGTAAACTGAGCTAAAAGAGTTAAGCCGGGTTCTCTCCGTTCCATGAATGCATAGAACCGTAAAACTATTGGAGAAGCAAAATGACAAGCCACCCGAATTACCATCCCGCCCTCTTGGCGGCAGCGGTTCTTCCATTGGCCACTTGCGCGATGGACGCAGCCACCTGTGACAATCTTTCCAACCTCTCGCTGCCACAAACCGCTATCACGATGGCTGCCTCTGTTAGGCCCGGTGCTTTCGCGCCGCCGCCCTCCTTCTCGCTGCGCCTCCAACCGGGCGACGTTGCTTACAAGGACCTGCCCGCTTTTTGCCGGGTCGCCGCCACCCTGCGGCCGAGTAGCGACTCCGAAATCAAGATCGAGGTCTGGCTTCCATCACCGGAAGTGTGGAATGGCAAGTTCATGGCGGTGGGTAATGGTGGCCAGGCGGGTGAGATCTACTACCACAAGATGGGTCTTCCACTCACGCTCGGTTACGCGGTAGCTTCCACCGATACCGGGCATGAGGGAAAAGGGGACGACGGCAGCTACGCGTTGGGCCATCCCGAAAAGGTGATCGACTTTGGATATCGTGCCGTGCACGAAATGGTGATGAAGTCGAAGGCTATCATTGCGGAATACTATTCGCGAAGCGCGAGGTTTTCTTATTGGAATGGTTGCTCCACCGGCGGCCGCCAGGGAATTGAAGACTTGCAGCGGTACCCAAGCGACTTTGATGGCGTGATCGCCGGAGCGCCCGCGATTAATCCCCGGAGCGCCGCACAAATCATGTGGGTAGCGCAAGCCGTTCACAAGGATGTGGCCAGCTTCATTCCCGCCTCCAAGTTTCCGGTGATTCAGAAGGCTGTCCTGAAAACTTGTGATATCAATGATGGCGTGAACGACGGCGTGCTGGAGGATCCCCGGAGCTGCAAGTTCGATCCAGGCGCGATCTTGTGCAAGGGCGCGGATGGCCCCGACTGCCTGACAACGTCGCAAGTGGAAACCGCGCGCAAGATTTACAGTCCGGCGATCAATCCGCGCAGCAAGGAGCAGATCTTTCCGGGGTTTGAGCCGGGCAGCGAGAAGGGCTGGGGATTCGCCGCCAGCGCCCAGCCGCCGCAACTCACGTTGACCGGGTTGAAGAACAGAGTGTTTAAGGACCCCAACTGGGACTACAAGACGTTTAATTTCGACAGTGACGTCGCGCTAATCGACCGCGAAAGCCAGGCCGTTAATGCCATGGACCCGAATCTCGGGCCGTTTTTCAGCCACGGCGGGAAGCTGCTGCAATACCACGGCTGGAACGATACCCTGATCGCGCCGGAGAACAGCGTCAATTACTACACGAGTGTTGCCGACACGCTGGGAGGCGCGAACAAAGTGAACGACTCCTATCGCCTGTTTATGGTCCCCGGCATGGCTCATTGCCGCGGCGGCGACGGTACGGATCGTTTCGACGTGATCAGCGCGATGGAGCAATGGGTGGAAAAACGAAAAGCGCCCGAATCCATCATCGCGTCGCGCTACGCAGACGACAAGCCGGATCGCACGCGCCCCTTGTGCCAATATCCGCAAGTCGCTGCGTACAAGGGAAGCGGAAGCACCGATGACGCGGCCAGCTTTGTATGTAAGGCGAAATAAAATAAGCGGATTTGGGCGCGGCGCTGCGCGACGGAACCAACAGCGCGGACTTCGCTACTTGCGGCGGTTCGGCCGCCGCGGTTGCTCGACCGTGAGGCGCGCCGTACCGCGACACATTGTAGCGCCATTCCCCTACACCTGGAGAAGTCCAGGGTTCCCGCCTGCTACCGGCTCCCGAACGCAGTCCGCATCCAGACGTCTTCCGCCGTCGGGCGTCGGCAGGGCCGGCGCTCTGCCGATTCGTTGTCAGCGCGCTCGGAAGGGTCGGCGGAATCAAACTTGATCTTCCTCGGGCCGTCGGCCTCTTTTTGTCCGGTTCATCTGGACCGGCCGCCCAGAGATGCCCCGCCAAATGAAGTAAGCGCTAATCCCTACAGATGGAACTCTCTCGGATGGCCTCGAGGACGCGCCCGCGTGTGCAGCAAGAGGAGGTTGCAGGGCCAGGTCTCCGAACGGGACCACGGACCCTGGTTCAGTCAATGTTGTGGACGGACCGGTTCAGCGCCTGCCGGTTTAGCGCCTGCCGGTTCCGAGCTCGTCCGAATACCCGGCCTTCAGGCGAGACCACTGGGCGGTGGGACGTCCATCGGTACGGGTAACTTGGTTGCCTTTCCACCGTTTTGGCCAGGTGGTCGGCGAGTCCTCCCACGTCTCCTGGCGCCCGTAGACGGTTAAGTCGAGCAACCGATAGCTGTTATCCATCGCCTCGACGCCGCGCCTCGTCGTCCAGTAGGTCTCGAAGACATTGGATCCTTGTCGCAGGTAGCAAACGATGTGCATCATGCCCACCCGGCGTCCAACCAAGAGGGTGTCGAGCGAGTCCTGGGTCGAGTACCAAGGCATCTCCCAGCCCATGAAGTCGCGGTACCGGGCGCTCTCTTCGTACGGCCTTGGCAAAACGTGGCGTAGGTGACGTCGCGAGAATGAATATAGGACAGCTCGCG
>JAGWQP010000592.1 GCA_028876805.1 Acidobacteriota bacterium
ACCACTGGCCGCCGCACTGGAAGCCGCGCACAAACGTAAAATGGCGGCCAAAGAGGCGATCAACGCGCATCAAAAGGAACATGGCTGTTGATTTTCGTTCCCATGATCGCTTCGGTTAGCCAGTGCCCCGATGTCGTCCCGCTTTTGTGGGTGCCTATGCCGCACATCGGGCATTTGTCTGATGTCAGCCAGGGCCGCGATCCGGTATTCAATTAATTCGGCTGGCAGAACATCACAGCCCCGGGAGCGCCATCCGCTGAACGGAACATGCTAGTACCTGCCAGCCGGACCCAGTTCCTTGGACATGCAAGGCCACCTCTGCCAAGGCCGAACGGCGCTCAACTAGCAGCCGTGCTTCTCCTTGTGGGCAATAATTGCGTATTTGACGTTTAGCCGTCGCTCTGACGCTTCAGCAAGCTCCTTTTCGAAGAGAAAGCCGTCGCCTTTTCGTAATGCTGCCACCTGCGCTGACTGCATCCGGTGGTGATCCGAAATAGCCGCAAGGAACTCCTGCATCAATCTTTCCTTTTCGATGCAGCGGATCGAGATCCGAGACGTCGCCACGATTCATTATGGCTCATTCGTTCTGGTGAGAAATCTCGGAGCGGTCAGCTACTTGTGTGTGTGGGCGCAGAATAATAATGCAGTCGTCGCCGCCGTCATGAACGAACAGTTCTTCGACAGCCTTGCGCCGGTCCGGGGCCATCGGAGATGGCGGAGGATCGGTGAACACCCATCCGTGGCCGACCGCTGTTCGCTTGGTGCAAATAGGGCATGTCTTCGGACTCCAAGCGTACTCCATCGCGATGTAGCGCATCCTTTCCCCTCCGTGCCAAGATTGATGAGACAGTTTTCCCGGTCGTAATTACAGAGCAGGGCGAGAAACGAAATCAATCTTGAAGATCAACGGAATCTCTTCGGCTTCCTCCACGGTTTTGCCCACCGCAGAACGTAGGGAGGCCGAGCGAAGCGAGGCCCACCGGAGTGGAGCGGTGGGTAAAACCGTCGCGCCCGAGCCGCCCACCCCCACACAGCCGGATCCGGAAGTCGTTCCCACGGCCAAGCGTCGCGCCTTCACTGCCGAGTACAAACTCGCTATCTTGGCCGAGGCGGATGCCGCCGTGTCCCACCCCGGCGGCATCGGAGCTTTGCTGCGTCGCGAAGGACTCTATTCCTCCCACTTGGTCGCTTGGCGGCGCGAGCGGCAGACCGGCATCCTCAAGGGCTTGACCCCGCACAAGCGCGGCCCCAAGTCCAAACGCAATCCGCTGGATGAGGAGATGCAGAAACTGCGTCGGGAGAACCAGCGCCTCACCGAGGAACTGCGCAAGGCCGCCATCGTCATTGATGTTCAAAAAAAAGTGGGCGCTCTGTTGGGGTGGCCCCTGCCGAAGGCGGACCCCGTGGAGAAACCCTGATGGACGCTGTTACCCGCCTGGCCCCCACGGTCGGTGTGCTGGCCGCCTGCGATGTCCTCGGAGTAGCCCGTGCTTCCTTCTATCGCCAGCGGCCCATGCTGGGTCCACCAGCATCGCCGCCGTCCGAGCTGGCTTTGCCATCGGAGCGACCGGCTCCCCCGCGATCCCTCTCTGCCGTCGAACGCGCCAGCGTATTGGCCGTCTTACATGAACAGCGATTTCAGGATCGGTCGCCGGCGGCCGTTCAGGCCACCCTGTTAGACGAAGGCCAGTACCTGTGCTCGAGCCGCACCATGTATCGCATCCTGGAGCAGGAGGGGGAGTCCCGCGAACGGCGCGATCAGCTCGTTCATCCCGCCTACCACCGGCCCGAGTTGCTGGCCACCGCGCCCAACCAACTCTGGAGTTGGGACATCACCAAACTGTTGGGCCCGGCCAAGTGGACCTATTTCTATCTCTACGTCATCCTGGACGTGTTCAGCCGCTACGTC
>JAGWQP010000593.1 GCA_028876805.1 Acidobacteriota bacterium
CTGGTGGCCTTTCTTGCGTACTGTTTGAGCGTGACCCTGAAGTATCGCTTGCGAGCCCACGCACCCGGACTGACCCCGCGCGCGGTGCTCGACAAACTCGCCGCCATTCAGATGCTCGACGTTTCTCTGCCGACCACCGATGGCCGTTGCCTGACCATGCCGCGCTATACGGAACCGGAACCCGATGTGGCGCTAATGCTGCATCAACTCAAGCTGACTTTGCCGAACCAGCATCCACCGCGCATCACCGCCCTCTCTGGCGAGACCCTTATGAAAAACAGCCAAGGGAAAGCGATTGAGCACTTCGGTTATAGGGATGGCATCAGCCAGCCAGTGCTCCTCGAGGCAGACGCCCCGCCGACACCAGAGAACTGGGACCCCTCATCGGGACCGAACCTGGTTCTGACCGAAGCTCCGCTAGGCGAGCGCAAGGTCGACTGGGGCAGTTACTACGTGTTTCGCAAGCTGGAGCAAAATGTCCGGCGATTCAAGGAACACGAACGGGACCTGGCGGGCGAACTCAACCTCACCGGGGACAGCCGGGAGCTGGCCGGCGCCATGGTCATCGGCCGTTTTGAAGACCGGACGCCGGTCGCGTTAAGCGGCGCGGCTCTTGGCGCGAACACGCCTGCCAACGATTTTGTCTACGGTGACCCAAACACCGACCCACAAGGCTACCGCTGCCCGTTTTCCGCGCACATCCGTAAGACCAATCCGCGGGGTGATCCCAACGGCCAGACTCTCGACGAGCAGAAATCTCACCGCATCGTTCGGCGCGGGATGCCTTACGGCGATCCGACACCTCCCAGCAGCAATCTGGAGGCGCTTCCGGAAACCGGCGTAGGGCTGCTGTTTCAGTGCTACCAGGCGAACCTTGCCCATCAGTTTGAATTTCTCCAGCGAGCCTGGGCCAATAACGCCGAGATGGCGCGGCCGGGCACCGGCATTGACCCCGTGATCGGCCAGTCGAATAACGGGTCTATCCCCGACCTGAGATTTCCGACGCGGTGGGGCGCACCTGGAAGTACGCCCTTCTCCTTTCACAGCGTCGTCACGCTGAAGGGGGGAGAATACTTTTTTGCGCCCAGTATTACCTTCTTGAAGGGTCTCTAGCGCGGCCCGTTACGACGCCAGTTCGCCGCGCAGCACGGTTACGGCTTGGCCGCCGAGGATCACGCGATCGCCGTTCACGCGGACGCGCACCACGCCGCCGCGCGCGGACGCCTGATACGCGGTAAACTCGCGTTTTCCCAGCTGCCGGCACCAGTGCGGGCCGAGAGCGCAGTGCGCCGAGCCGGTCACCGGGTCTTCATCCACCCCTGAGCCGGGCGCGAAGAAGCGCGAGACAAAGTCGAACTCGCCCGACGCGGACCGGGCAGTGACGATCACGCCGCGCACGCCGAGCTTTCGCAGCATCGAGAAATCCGGAGCGAGCGAGCGCACCTGTTCGTCCGACTCCAACTCTACCAGGTAATCGAAGCGGTTCAGACCAACAAATTTGGCCTTCACCCCCAAGGCCGGCAACAGATCCGGGGGTGGCTCGGCAGGCGCGGCTACGGTAGCCGGAAAATCCAGCTCGATCCAATCGGCGCGCCGGTCCGCCAGCAGGCGGCCGCTGCGCGTGTGGAACCGAGCCTGCTCGCCCTCTGGCAAATGCTCGTCCTCCCACAAAACATGCGCGCTGGCCAGAGTGGCGTGACCGCACAGGTCCACTTCGACAGCCGGTGTGAACCAGCGCAGATTGTAGCCCTCACCCTGGTGCACGAGAAAGGCGGTTTCGGAGAGATTCATCTCGCGGGCGACATCGCGCATCCATGTCTCGGGCGGGCTGGACGGCAGCACGCAGACCGCTGCGGGATTTCCGGCAAACGGCCGGCTGGTGAAAGCGTCCACTTGAACGATGCGAACAGGCATACCCCAGCCTAGCGCGGCCGAAGCGCCGGCCCGCCGGTTCCTTACAGTAATCTCGGGCATACCTGGCGGCGATGGGACACACCCGGGCCTAATCTCTCCGGTGAAATGGTTCACCCGCCTTGTGCCGGGACCTGCGAAAGTTCAGAATCGAGTCGGACCGATCTTGGATGACGAATCACACGAGGCGATGCGTGCCCGTGAGGGCGTTGGTTCTGCGGTGGCGTCCGGCTGTGTGCGCGGCGCCGAGCCCGGCCCAGTCCAACTCCAGTGGATGAGTTGGGGCCTCGCATGACGAACAAGAAAATCCCCTTCGTGCCGCCGGACTGAAACGCACGTTGACGGACAGTTGATCGGAGTGGAGTCCGAGGGCCTCCGGCTGAATGTGACGAAGTCGTCGAATCCTCACGCTCCGCCCGAGGGCAGCACCTGACGCCTCGCGCCGCTCGTCGCCCCGGGTAAACGAAATACCGCAGGCTGGGGAGATTGCCCGGCACGGCTGGGGTATCGTGTTAGCCTCAGGAATCGCAGACGCTCGACGGGCAGTTCGCCAAACGCACAAGGAGCGACTCCGCTCCGGACCCGCGCCTGGTGCGCGCGAAACCGATCACCGGGCGAGATGGATTGGTAACTCCGCCGCGTACAGCATGGTCCGGTCGTTGTCGCACGCCGCCCATTTCAGCAGCGTTTTGACGCTTCGCTCCAGACGCCCGTGAAAGACCTCGCGCCCGTTGGCTAGCACCTGGATCGGCTGGTTGAAATCGAATTTGTCCGGTGACAATAAGAGTGTGAACGCGGTGACGCCGGCGGTTGTGGCCTCGACCCGATTGCCGCTCCGCACCAGATCCACACGTCCCGCATTCTTCGATTGCCGGAACATCGGGCCTTCCGGCGCGCCCGAATCCTCGCCCCGCTGAATCAGGTTCAGGTCAGGCAGGCTCGGGGCCTCGCCTCCGGCCACGCCGTACCGATCGATGACCAGCCAGTGCGCTCGATTGTGCTTCAGATCCGCGGCTTCCCAGGTGAGCCGGTCCGGGTCCGGATCGCGCGGATGGTCCGCAACGAATTTCTCGAACAAAGGCTCGACCTCCGGCCACCACTTCGTGTTGTGCTCACCCTCCAGCTGCGGATGATAGTCGATCGCCGCGCCGCCGCGCGTCAGGTGCCGGGTGAAGGGTTCCACGAGGGCGATCGGATATAGCCGGTCCAGGCCTCCGTTCACGACGAACAGCGGCTTGACGCGAAGGTTGTTGGGGAAGATGCGCCCGTCCTCGATCTCGTCGCTGGCCAGCACTAGAAGGAATCCGTTGAGGGGCAGGAAGCTGGCATAGGGAGTAGTGTCCCGCATCGCGATGTAATAGGCTCCCGTCGCTCCGTCCGACACGCCCGCCACCACCACCCGGTTTTCATCGATGTTGTACGTGCGCTTCAGCGTGTCGACGATGGTGGACAGGTTGAGCACCTGGTCGTCGCCCCACCACGGGGCTTGTTCCCACGCGTAAGGAAGCACGTAGATCTGTTCGACACCAGCGAGCGTTCCGATTTCTCCGCTACCGCGCGGGCGATTATCGGTTCGCGCGCCGATTCCGCCATGCAACTGGAACCGCACCTGATACCGGCGTCCCGGATCGTAGGCCGGCGGGATGTTCACAGAATAATAATGTTCGGTCCCATCCGCAGTCCGGTTCTTCAGCAGGAAGACCCCGGTCTTTTGAGCCGTGTACGCGCGCCCTTGTTTCAAGCGCTCGACCGCGTCGTCAAACGAGACGCCGGCCTTCTCGATCGGGCCGGCGAGCCGACTGGCCGCCTCCGGCGAGTCCGCCGCCAGGAACTTTTCGAAAGCGGCGTCGATGGTAGAGCGGTTTTGTGCATAAGCGCCCGGAAGGATCCAAAGCGGCGTGAACGAGACGGCGCAACCCACGAGTCGTGGCAGAATCATAACGCACAGTATAGATAACCGGAGGGGTCTCCGCAGGCCCTCGTATCACCGCGTTGTATTGCTCCGTCAGTTCGGCCGATGTCGCCGTCTCATCGGGAAACTCTGTTCGAGCGCTCCGCGTGTGGAGCGCTCCTCTCGAACGCGGCCGACGACCTTGTCGGTTCTGATCTCGGACATTTGGAATCGGTGCGCAAAGAGCCGAACCAGGATCCGGGCGGGGCCGCCGACAAGTCCTCTAACGTTGTGCCGCGAGCGCCCGATACGTTCCCGCCACGTTCTGCGGGCGCTGGAGCGCGTAGAACTCCCAGTCTTTGTAACCGTCCATCAACACGGTGGCTTGCGCCTGTTCGAGCGTCTGCCCGGCGGCGATCGCTCGCGCCACGGCGTCCCGCAGCTCCTCGCGATAACGGATGTTGGCCGTGACGTCGGCCTTTTTGCCAACCTTTCCGTGGCTCGGGACGAAGTATTCGAAATCCATGGCTTCCACGGCCTTGACCAGGGGAATCTCGTCGGGCGAAATCGGCCCGAACGGCAGCCGGTCGACGGTGATCCAATCGGAGGCGAACACCACGTTGGTTCCATCGACGAAGCGCACTAGCGTGTTGTCATCGGCGTGCGCTATCGGCCGCGAGATCACCTCGACGCGTTTGCCGCCCAGACGGATGGTGAGCCGGTCGGAGTACGTCAAATCCGGCGCGCGCACGTATTCGATCGGCCCGCGCACGGCTTCCGCGCCGCTGATGACGCCATCGTGGTTGGCGTCGTACAGGGCGAACATAGTCTTCAGATTGCCTTGGGCCTCGTCCGGCTCGATTCTTCCATCGCCGTCTTTATCCTGGGCGCGCACGTTCGCCGGCAGTGGCGTGTCCGCGGGAGCGAGCGCGATATTCTTGATCATGTTCTCATGCGCGATAAACCGCGCCGTATCGGCATAAACTTCCCCGCCCGAGGCGTGGTCCCAATGCGAATGGCTGTAGATCACATACTTCACCGGCAGGTGAAAACGCTCGATCAGCTCGGCCTTCAGCCAGGTGGCAAACTCGGTGCCGATCGGCTCCACCAGCACGATCCCCTCGCGCGTGACGAGGAAGACCGACAGGTAATCATCCATCCGGGCATAGTAGATGTCGCCCGTCAGTTTGCCGATCGCTTGGCCTTTGTATTCGGTCTGTTGATAGAAGGATCGCTGCTGAGCCGCCAGAACAAGGCCGCCTACGAGCAACGCTATCAGACACTGTCGTTCGATCATTTCTCCCGCCGGAGGGGCCCGGCAACTCCCTATGCTATACCGGGCATCACACTTTGTGGAGGTGTGGATGAAATCCGACCCGGTGCTTATAGCTCTCGAACGCGTTATAGAGGATGGGGCACAGCGAGACCCACCGGCACAGCGAGGAGACGCGGGCACCGAGAGAATGCGAGCCCGGGGTCACATGCGGGAAGTCGCGGCAGGCCTTGGGACGCGCCGCGTAAACGGTACACAGGTTCCCGTCCAGGAAGACACAGCCGTCCTTCTTGCTTTTGAGAATGCGACGCGCCGGAGCCTCCGGATCCGGGTCCGTCGAGTGCCGAACTACCTCTTCACGATTCACGTCAAGGTAAGTGGCCAGGGCCTCGATCTCGACTTGGCTGACGGAAACCACCGAATGAAGGCAGCAATTCGCGCAGGCGGTGCAATCGATCTGGCGCTCGATTCCTACGGCGAGGGTTTGAAACTCCTCGATTCGACGGTGGTGGGCCGTCAGATAACGCCGGAACTCGAGGTTTTCCGCCTCCTGGATATCTCCAAGCCGGCGGATCTCGACCAGATCGGTCACCACGCGCTCAGAATACTCCCCCGACCCGCCGAAGGGAAGCGGCCTCCAATCGGAAGCGCCCTGGAACCCGCCGGGGCGGCGTTTCCACAGATACTACCGGATCGGATCGCTCGCAAATATTCTCCCGTCGGTGATTCCCTGGCTCACTCGAGGGTTTGTCGCCTGTCGGTGCAGTTTGAGCTGGCTCAATAACAAGACTCGAGCAGCGCCAGAACCTCGGCCTCAGTGACGGGACGGTCGACCACTTCTTGGTGTCGGAGTTCATTGAGGATCGGCCCAACGATCTGCCCGATCTGATGGCGTGGGACCTTCGCCTCGCCTAGCGTCTTGGGAACATCGAATTGCGCAATGAACTCGTCGGCGCGGTCTGCGCACGCGAGCGCGGCCGGCGTGGGATGGGCGGGGTCGAACGCGATCCCGAACCCCTCCGCCACGGGGCCAAACCGTTGCGGCGCGACCTGGGCCATGAACCGCATCGAGTTGGGCAGAGTGATGCAGGAGGTGACCCCATGGGGCACGTCCCACTTCGGCCCGATCTGGTGTCCCAGCAGATGCGACAGGCCGAAGCGCGTGTTCATCGCTCCGTAGATCGAGAACCAAGAGGCCGCCTGGCAGTGGCTTCGATGCGCCAGCCGTTCCCCGCCCTCCGTCCGGATTGATGCTGGCAGATGTTCCACCAATAGCGCGATCGCCTTGGCGGCCAGCGCGTCGCTGAGGGGCTGATGGCGGATCGCGTAGGCGCATTCGATGGCGTGATCGAGCGCCCGCATCCCGGTAGTTACCCACAGCCAGTCCGGTGTTGCCAGCGTCAGCGCAGGGTCGGCGATTACCGTGCGCGGCATCACGCGCGGATCGTACACGCCGCTCTTTACCCGCGTCGCTTCGTCCGTCACGCCCCCGGCATGCGTGTATTCCGCCGCCGAAAGGGTGGTCGGCACGGCGATGTGCACCAGCTCCCGAGCCGGCAGCAGGCCGTAAAGCGCCACCTTTGTCGAGTCGATCGGGCTGCCACCGCCAAAGCTGACGGCGGAATCGGCGTGGAGCCGTTCCAGTTCCTTCGCGAGTGCGTCGACCGTGCCGCGCGGGACGTGCTGCACCACTCCGGAAAACACGCCCGCGCACCGCGAACCCAGGGCGCCAGTGACCTGCTCGAGGATGGGAAGCGCGGCCACCACGTCCGTGGTCACGACCACGGCGCGCCCCAGCTTTCGCCGCTCCATCTCCTCGTTCAAAGTGGCGATCTTGCCCGGCCCGTAGATCACCCGCTCCAACCGGCTCAGATTGAATTCTCCCGAGGGCGCTTCCCATCGATTCAAGTTCGCCGTTCGAGTGCTCATCCCGGCCATCCTAACAGACTTGCTTCGGCCCGGTAACGAGTTGGCGCGCTGCCGTCCGAGCGACGTCCACCCTTCTCGGCCGCGGCCTTCCACGACTAGAATGGGAACGATGACGACCGCCCTGGTGTTATCGGCGGGCGGAATGTTTGCCGCCTGGGAGGCAGGGGTCTGGAAGACGCTGGCCGGGCGTCTCCGCCCGGATTTGATTGTCGGTACTTCGAGCGGCGCCTGGAACGGCTGGGCGATTGCGGGCGGGGCCTCGCCGGACGATCTGGTGCGCGAATGGCACGACAGTTCGATCGCCGCCACCTGGCTGTTCCGCGCTGAACTCGTTCGCCAGAAGGCCCAGGACCTCTGGTCGCGATTCCAGCCGCGCATCCCCTTTGGCCTCACCCTGGTGGAGGTCCCTCGTTTTCATGCGCGGCTCGTGTGCGGCCCTCACATTACCTGGCGTCACCTGGCCGCCACCTGTTCCATTCCCGGCGCCTTTCCGGCCGTGGCCATCGAAGACAAGCGGTTCGTCGACGGCGGTTTGCTCGGCTCGCTGCCGCTGTGGGCGGCCGAGGAAATGGGCGCCACCCGGGCGATTGCCATCAACTGCCTCACCGGCCTGCCGTTCCGCATGGCCCGTGCCCTCTTGCGCCCACGCCGCCCGAGCGCCAGGCTCGATGTGGTGTTGATCGAACCCTCCAAGCCGCTGGGCACTCTGCGCGACACAGTCTGCTGGTCGCCCTCCAACATTGAGCATTGGATCGAGCTGGGCGAGCGAGACGCGAAACAGGCTTTGAGTTTGATTACAATGTAGGGCATGCCGCTCTTTCGGATCCATGCCCTGAGAGATTCGCTTCGGCAGCAGTTTCGTGCCGTGCCGCACGTCTCCGGTTCGGCCGCGGTGAAACCCAAGGATTACGAATTGCGAGGCCAGATCGAAGCTCTCCACGAATACGACGCCTGGCGGCTGCTGCGCGCCTCCGAACAGCCGCTGGTGATCGGTGATTTGCTGGAGACCGAGGACGGCCAGCTCCGCATCTGCAAATACGTCGGCTTCGAGCCGGCGCAATGGGTGGTGCCCGAGCCTCGGCCGCAACCCGAGCCGGAAGCCGCCCCCACCACATAGGAGTTCCAATGCCGGAATATCGTTTGGGTGACATCATCGATGACTTTTGCGTTCGCTGCAAACGCATCATGAACCATGCCGTGGTGTCGGTGCTCAACAGCGAGCCGGCTAAAGTCCGCTGCCGGACCTGTCATAGCGATCATGACTACCGGCACGAGCAGCCGCCGCCGTCCAAAGTCGACGCCCGCAAACAGAATCTCTTCAATCAGGTTCTCAAGAGGGTGAATCCTGACGATGGCCAGCCCGGCGAACCCGCCGCGGAAGCCCCGGCGGCCAAGAGCAAGACCAAGAGTAAAAAGTAGCGTACCATCGGCCGGAATCGGGCACTCTGGTGGAAATCGGCCACTTGGGAGATCACCCGGGCACACCTAAGTGCTTTGGCTCCAAGAGTTCCCGATCGGCACGCGAAATGCACGATGACCGGCGGAGGGCGGTATGAAGATGAAGCTGCTCGCGATCCTGCTCCTGGCAGGTACTTCTATGTTCGCGAGAACCCATGTTTCCATCGGATTTGGAATCGGCTTCGGCGGCTATTATCCGGCTTATCCCGTCTACGGCTACTACTACCCACCCCCGCCTCCGCCGGTGTATTATGCACCTGCCCCGATCTACCCGGCTCCCGGTTATGTCTGGGTTGGCGGTTACTATTACCCAGCCGGCCCCCGGTGGTTCTGGCGTCCCGGCTACTGGGCGCGGCCGCCTTTTCGAGGCGCGCGCTGGGTGGCTCCGTACTACGCCAGAGGCCGCTACTATAACGGCTATTGGCGCCGCTAAAACTCGAGTTCGATGCGCACCGCCTCCGCGCGCGGTGCGCCCACTGCCGTTCCCGAGAAAAGGCCGCTGAAGTCGATCACGTTCAAGCGGTCGGTGGCGTTTGTCACGTCGGCCTGGAGGCGGAGTACCCGCTTTTCATGTCTCCAGACGTCGCTTCCTACCGAAAAATCAACCGAAAGACTCGGCCTCACCCGGCCGCGGTCGAAATTCACCTGGTGGATCACCCTCTCGCCGTACTGCTGTTGGAGCAACGGTAAATCCCCGGCGCCTTCGAGCTCGACCGGCAGGCCGCTCCCATACTCGGCTGCGGTGGCGAACCAGAGCCGCGGCAACAACTGGTAGCGGAAGCGCGCTCGAAGAGTGTTGCGCTGATCCTGGGTCACTGGAAACTGCTCGGTGCTCTTGAGCAAGGCCACCGCGTTGTCCTCCAGGAACAGCCCCCCGGTAATCGGAAGCCGGCCCCTCCCCAACATGTTCGAATAACTGAGGAAACCCGAGACCGGGCCCCATGGCGGGATCTCGAGCTTGGCCTCGACGCCGTAGATGGCGGCATGGGCAAAGGCGATCGGAAAGCTGATACCGGTGTTGAGCAGCAGGCTGTCATCTGCGAAGTTCGCCACCTCGCGCCGATAGTAACCGGCGTCCAGGCGCATGTGCCGGAACAGGCTCTTGGCCAGGCCCGCTTCATAAAAGTTACCGTGCGAGGGGCGCACCGGCAAGACGAGGCCGGCGTCATTCAACGCCAGCAGGGATGTGGAACTCGCCAGCAGCAGATTTTCAATGGCCGGAGTCTGAAACGCGCGGTCGTAGGAGGCGTGCAGCACCAGGCCGGCTCC
>JAGWQP010000594.1 GCA_028876805.1 Acidobacteriota bacterium
AGCGAACAAAGAGGATCAGCGCTTCTCACCGCGGGAACGCTACGCCACCGGGCTACGTAACGGCGAAGGATTCGCGATTGATTCAGGCGGTCGGTTGTTCGTCACCATGCACGGCCGCGACCAGCTCTCGCAGAATTGGCCGAGCCTCTTCACCGCCGATCAGAATGCGCAGCTCCCAGCCGAGGAACTCGTGCAACTGGAAAAAGACGCCGATTATGGCTGGCCGGAATGCTATTACGATGGCATTCAAAATAAGCTTGTGCTGGCGCCCGAATATGGCGGCGACGGCAAGAAGGTCGGAGTCTGCGCCGACAAGAAAGCTCCGGTCGCTTCCTTTCCAGGGCATTGGGCGCCGAACGATCTGTTGATCTATTCCGGCAATGCCTTCCCCGCCGCCTATCAAGGCGGTGCCTTTGTCGCCTTCCATGGCTCGTGGAATCGATCGCCCGACCCGCAGGGCGGTTACAACGTTGTTTTCCAGCCGCTCAAAGACGGCAAAGCTTCGGGACCATTTGTCGTTTTCGCCGATGGATTTGCCGGCGCGGTGAAGCAGCCCGGCCAGGCCGCGCACCGGCCATCGGGACTAGCGATGGGACCCGATGGCGCACTTTATATATCGGACGACTGGCACGGGCGCATCTGGCGCGTCACCTATCACGGTGATCCTAATGCTCAAGTAGCCGCGGCACCGTCAGCGAAGGTTGTGGCTACGACCTCCTCAGGCGAACCTGGACCGCCCGAGGGCATTCATCCCGAAGCTGGCCGCATGGCGTCACTACCCATCCCGCCTGGTGCCTCGCCAGATCAAGTCGCCTTGGGCGGGCGCATCTTCAACGGCGAGGCTGCAGGCGGCACCTGCCTTGGTTGTCATGGCTTCGATGCCAAAGGTTCGCCGCAGGCGCCGGCGCTCGTCAGTGGCAACTGGCTGGACAGCGATGGCAGCTTGTCGGGGATCACGCGGACCATTACGGACGGAGTGTCAAAGCCAAAGCGTTATTCCGTTCCGATGCCGGCGCTTGGCGGCGCGCCGCTGTCCAACTCCGATGTCGCGGCCGTCGCCGCTTATGTCTGGGCGATCAGTCATCCGGATGGAAAGTGACGCGGCCGAGCTGGGCGGAGGTGAGATCAGACGCGGCGCCAAGCGGGCTTACTGGGATCGACGAGTTGTAGGCCAACTGGCGCTATTCCAAACAACGCGATCACGGCCGGCTCCTTCACATTGCTGGGCACGCCGTCGTAATGAGGTGTATGCGCATGGCGCAGCACATAACCTCCTGCCGGCACAGGCACCGCGTGTGCCGGGTCAAAATCGGCGCCGCTATTGACCCACCATGTTCCGGAAACAACCACCGAAATGCGATCAGTTTGGTACTTGTGTGGCGCGCTAAAATAGCCGGGATGCCATCTCATGAATGCAAGATAGGGCCCAGGCTTGTCCAAGCCGCCGTACATCTCTGCCACCTCTCCACTCCCGGGCGGTCCGCCGCTCCAGGGGACAAAGTGAATTGCATCGGGAAGGGTGACCGCAGTCTCCGAAGGATCAATCGTGCCCGCTTCGGCCGCGCTCAGTCCGAACGCAAGCGGTAGACTGGGGGATAGGGGGGCCAGAAGAATCGTCCGTCTAGTGGCCTCACCGGGGCTGGCAGCGAAGGCTTTGTACAACCCGACTGTATGCGAAGTGGATCGGCGCAACATTAGTCGCTCCTTTCAAACGTAGTCGAACTGTGACGCATATTCGCTGTAAGTGCATTTCCGCCAGCTGGTCTAGCGTGATCAGTCGCTTCGCTCGATTAGAGCACTCCTGGTCTTGCTAACTTCACCCGCGCTGACGGGTGGCGCAACATTTCCCCAAGCGTTACGGATATAGGTCAAGACCGCGGCCACCTGACCGTCGTTTAAGATCCAATCGAACTGCGGCATGGCTGCGCCGGTCGG